>NZ_JIBB01000041.1:0-28616 GCF_000620525.1 Acinetobacter sp. UNC436CL71CviS28 | reverse complement strand
ACAGTTACTGATACAGAGGGCAATATTATTGAAGGAGCCAAGGTAGAAGTCTGGCATGCCAACAGCCTGGGGAACTATTCATTCTTTGACAAGTCCCAGTCCGACTTTAACCTGCGCCGTACCATCCTTACAGATGTGAATGGTAAATATGTTGCCCTGACCACCATGCCGGTAGGTTATGGCTGCCCGCCAGAAGGCACTACCCAGGCGCTTTTAAACAAGCTCGGCCGTCATGGTAACCGCCCTTCTCATGTGCATTATTTTGTATCGGCACCGGGTTACCGCAAGCTCACCACACAGTTCAATATCGAAGGTGACGAGTATCTGTGGGATGACTTTGCCTTTGCTACCCGTGACGGGCTGGTTGCAACAGCAACAGATGTGACTGATGAAGCTGAAATAGCCCGTCGCGAACTGGAAAAGCCATTCAAGTACATCACTTTTAATGTTGAGCTCGTGAAAGAAGCAGAAGCTGCTCCTTCTAGCGAAGTTGAACGACGACGTGTAGCCGCTTAATATCTTCATCTGAGCCAAAATTTTTGGCTCAGATTTTTTTTCTTCTTAAAAATACTTATATTCCAATTTTCAATTAATTCAGGTTTTTACCTTAAATTATATGTTTACTTTTTTTTAACTCATAAACATCACCCGATAAAACAATATGGAAAAAACGGATGAATATCAGGATTTATTGGATAGTGAAATATGGTTAAAAAGAGTTCAATTGGAAAGAGCGTTTATAGCTATATCCTGTGATGAGCTAAAAACATTTAGTCAGTTTAGAGGAGATTGAACAGATCACTGGCAACAAGATTTAAGCGTTATTGATCTGTAATGGTCAAGGTGTTGGGGCAGTCTCAATAATGAGGCTGATAAAAATAATCGAATTCTATTTTTTAATACATTGTATAGAAATTTTGATCTGTACCGCATGAACCAGATTCAACAATTTGAGTGTCATCATTTTATATTTTGAAAGGAATCAGTATGAAGACAATAGATGCAAATACTGTAATTAACCGTGACAAACTTTCACCCTTGCAATGGGTTGTATTCACTCTGGGTTTTCTGGTCTTCTTTTGCGATGGATTAGATACTGGCATTATTGGTTTTATCGCACCCGCATTACTGGATGACTGGGGCATCAGTAAACCACAGCTGGCGCCTGTATTAAGTGCAGCATTAGTCGGTATGTCAATTGGTGCCATTATTTCTGGTCCAATGGCAGATAAATTTGGACGTAAAGGAGTAATTGTATTGACCACTTTACTGTTCGGGATTTTTACCGTGCTATGTGGCTTTGCCAGCACTACTCAGGAACTAATGATTTATCGTTTCATTACTGGTGTGGGTTTAGGAGCAGCCATGCCAAATATTAGTACGATTGTATCTGAATACATGCCCGTTAAACGTAAAGCCTTTTTAACCGGTCTGGCTGGCTGCGGTTTTATGCTGGGTATTTCCTGTGGTGGGGTACTTTCTGCTTATTTGCTCGAAAGCTTAGGCTGGGCTAAAGTAATTATTATTGGGGGAGCTATTCCTCTTATTCTTGTTGCATTTCTTCTATTCAAGCTTCCTGAGTCCACTCAGTACTTGATCAAACGTAACCAGCAGCAAAAAGCACAAAATATTCTGGAAAATATTCAGGGCCAACGTTTCGCTGAACCTGTCAAACTGGTGCTCACTCAAGCTGAAAACCAGAGCAGTGAAAGTCCAGTCAAACTGGTGTTAGGTAAATATCTTTGGGGCTCTAGCATGTTATGGCTTTGCTGTTTCATGAGCTTGCTGGTGTTTTACCTGTTAACCAGCTGGATGCCAACCATCTTGAAAACAGCTGGTTTTACCACACAACAGTTCAGTCTGATTGCAGCCATCTTCCCGTTCGGGGGAGTCATTGGTGCAACACTTATGGGCTGGTACATGGACAAGTTGAATCCAACCACTGTTATTAAATACTCATATTTGAGTGCATTTGCCTTACTAATTATTGCCGGTCTGGTCAGTTCAAATATCTTACTGCTTGGCATCACCATCTTTCTGATTGGTGCATTACTGGCAGGTGCACAGTCTTCTCTGCTTCCACTCTCGGCAATCTTTTATCCTACTGCCTGCCGTGCCGTAGGAGTTTCCTGGATGCATGGAATTGGACGTATTGGTGCAATTTTAGGTGCTTTCTTCGGTTCTCTGATCTTTACATTTAACCTGAGCCTGAGCGGTATCTTCTTTATTCTGGCAATTCCAACCTTTATTTCTTTTATTGCATTAAGTTTAAAAGTTATGCAGGAAAAAGCAAAAACCAGACAGGCATTAAAACTGGAAGGTTCTGTCTAGAGTATAAAACTTAAAAATAAAAGCTGATTTAGATTTTTATCTAAATCAGCTTTTTTATAGCTGCCAGAAGTTTATAAAATTCTGGACCTTGTCTCACTCGGATTTTCACCAAACTCTTCTCGATATTCCTGAGAAAAACGACTTAAATGGTTGAATCCCCAATCATAGGCAAGCTTAGAAATCGAAAGTTTTCTGTGATGATCTGAACTACTTAAAATTTTATAGATTTGCTGTAAACGGTATTTACGCAAATAAGACATCGGGCTGGTTCCGTAGTAATACTGGAATTCTTCATATAATTTAGATTTTGATACACTAGCTAAACGCTGTAAATCATCAGCACAAATTTCTTCATGGGCATGTGCCACAATAAAATTCCGAACTTTGCTAATATAAGAAGGCTCCCGCTGCTGAGACAGCTCCTTCAATGCATGAGAATAATTATTTTCCTGCGATAAAAGCAGCGCCTTGATCACAAAATTCTCATAATCTTCAGACAGCATCTGTAAACCATAAAAACCTGTATATTGAGACTTAAGCTGTAAAAAGTTCTGTATATTTTTCCACCATGCTTCAATAAGCTGGCCCGAATCCAGACACATTTCAGGATTAAAAATAACAGGCTGCTCAACTTTTCTATTTAAAAGGTCTGCAAGTACCATTTGCAGGCTCTGTTCCGGAATTACTACCTGAATTTTTTTACAGTCTTTATCTATGACTAGGTCCTGTAACTCTGCATTTGAAACAATTAATCCTTTTGTCTCATGCGAAAGATATTTTGCCCCATGTACATTCAATGCCTGTTTACCATGAATCGGTAAACTGATGCTATAAGCTCTCAGCTTAGAAATATTAATTGCAACGTTGGCACCATAGCTGATGGTACCAATGGCCATATGTTTATGAGGCAATCTTAAACCGTCATAATGAAAATCAAGAGTATCGCGACATGTTGTATCTAAACGGTGCTCTCCACAGATTTGGGACATCAAGCTTTGCGCAAAATCAGCTTTACGAGAATAATGATTCAAATCCATCTGTTGGCTGAGTGATTCCATATCCATTCACCTAGCTAAAAACATACTTGTTTTTTAAGCAATTCCTGTACCAGCTTTAACAAAGCTGATTAATTCACTCTACATTATCTGACCCATAAAATAAAACTAATTTTTAGATTTAATTAAAATTATTATGATACTTTTAAAGTATAAATTAATATTATAAAAGCATAGCTTAAATAGAAAAATTATAGCTAGAATCAAATATATACTTATCTAGATGAAATTTAATAGTGATTCAAAGTTAATAACTTTTATAATCATTTTTAATAGTTCTACCAGCTCACAGGTTAGACAGTATAAATTATGAAATAAGAATCATTTTCATATATACTTTATGCTCAAAAACCCTTGATAAGCTTAAAATGAAAAACTATATTTTTTTAGTCGCCCTGATACCCAGCATTGTATTCGCACATGAACCTTATGTAGCGCCTCTAGCATTTTTCACTGAAAACACTCAAATACCTGTGATTTCCGGTTATGCGGAGGTTCCTTTTGCCAGTGAATATGCTTTAAAAGATGTGGTCTTTCATATTACTCAACCAGATCAAAGTCAAACGACGGTTACCCCGAATACTCAATTAAAATCGGCAACTGTTTTTGACTTAGCTTTAAAACTTGACGGAACATACTATATCTCGTCAAAAGTCTCCTATCCGCTGCAATATGCGCTTTATAATAAAGAATGGAAGATTTTTTATGATACAACAGAAGGAAAAGAAAAAAGTATTGCTGAGCGGGACTATGTTATTCCTGGTGATTTCAAGAAAACACCTCAATTAAAAAATGTGACTCGTGAGTGGAGTATTGAAACATATCTCTCGAAAAACAAACTGACTGAAGTTAAAGAAAAGATAGATTTTCCCCTCCAAGTCAAGTTTTCCAGTCATCCGAATAATATTAAGGCAGGACATCCTGTAAGCTTAGCGGTTTCAAAAAATAATAAGCTTTTAAGTAAAGCAGAAATAGTAATAAGGGAAAAAGGTCAAAGTGAACAAAATACAAAAACTGTTCTGACCGATTTCAAAGGTAGAGCAAATCTGACGTTTCCAGCCGCAGGACAATATCTGCTTGAGATAACAGAAACTCAAAATCCTAAAGCGGAGCCGGTTAACCAGTACTATAAAATTATTTCTTTATCAGTAAACTAATTTGCAAACCCGCTTAAGGCTAAACTGGAACAGTTAAAATTGCCCGGTTTAGCCTTGAATGGATTATTCTTTTATGCGTGTTTATTAATTTTAATTAGATAGTGCATGAGTTTATATATAAATTTTTGAAATGAAGCTTTTATTCAATATCATTTTCCATACAAATCATTATGATAAAAAAGCTGGATGTCTTGAATACTGGAAATAACAGAAGATATGGAAATTGATGAAGAGCTCACTCTAAAAAAAATACAGATATTTCTCATGTTCATGCGCTATGGAAATTTGTCGAAAACTGCAGCAGAAATGCAGATTAGTACGGTTAGCGTACACAAAGCACTGCATTCTCTGGAAAGCGCGCTACGTTGTCCGCTATTTAAAAATGAAGGCCGTAACCTGATTCCCTTAAAAAGTGCTTATGTACTGCAAGAGCATTCACAAAAACTTGTTCAGGATATGATCATCACTGTAAATAAAACCCGTGAAGCCGCAGGGTTTGCAGCCAAAGTCCTGCATTTGGGTTCACTCTATTCACTTACAGTAAATACCATACCAAATGTGATTAGCGGTTTAAAATTACGACGCGGCGAACTTGATATTCAACTTCTGCTCAGTTCCAATCTGGATCTGGTAAAAAAATTAAAATCTACCGAGCTGGATGCAATTATTGTGGCTCTCAATGACACCACAGATGATCTGGATTTTGAACGGCTACCTATGTTTCAGGACAGTATTTACCTGGCTGTAAATAAAAACTCTTTGCTCGCCGAAGAACATGAAATTGATCTGAGTTTACTTAAAGATGAGACATTCCTGACACTTTCAAAAGGTTTCGCAACCCGCAATGATAGTGATACAGTCTTTGAGAAGGCAGGAATTGATCCAAAAGTTTTTTTACAGGTTAGTGATATTTTTACTTTAATCAGCATGGTGAGTAGTGGTGTTGGTCTTGCACTGCTCCCCGGCCGTATTTCATCTATTTATGAAAGCTCGGTCCGTCTTATTCCTTTACAGGCGAAGTACCAGATTAAGCAGGAAATAGGTCTGGTCTTTCTTAAAAGTAAAGAACGTGATCCGAATCTTTTGGCCTTGATTGCAGAATGCCGGATGTTTGCCCAGCAGTATCTGCTTGAATAATTGAGCAACAGAGTTGATTTCAGCTATTGCTCATTTGAGGATGTTAACAGTTTTAGCCAAAAAGAGCATTTATTGTCAGGAAAAATACAGAAGGTCCAAGCAGACATCCCAGTCCTGTATAAAAAGTTGCAACCAGCGCACCATAAGGCACCAGACGAACATCTGTTCCAGCAAGGCCTGCTGCAGTACCGCTGGTAGTACCTGCAAGGCCGCCAAAAACCATGGCTGAGCGCGGGCTTTTCAGGTACATAAATTTTGCAAGTAAAGGAGTACCGACCATAAAGAAGACAGATTTGATCAGGCCAATTGCGATAGACAACGCAATAACTTCAGAACTGGCACCAATGGCCGTACCGGTAATCGGGCCTACAATATAAGTCATTGCGCCAGCTCCGATAGTCGTCATTGAAACAGGGTCTTTATATCCCATTACCCAGGCAATCATAGCACCAATTATAAAAGGCACTACACAGCCCAGTAATAGGGCAACAAAACCAATTTTCCCAGCCTTTTTCACTTCTTTCACATCAACTTCAAATGCTGTTGAAGCAATGGCAAGATCCCGAATCATGGCCCCACCCAGCAAGGCAAAACCTGAGAAAATTGCAATATCTGAAATTCCTTTCGTACCCTGCGTATATACACCAGCAAAGTAGGCGACGACCAGCCCTAACGTAATAGCGATAGCCGAGCTCTGCAGCTTACCTTTAGTCAGATATTTTGAAAGCAGATGGGAGACAAACATCATCAGCCCTGTCACTGCAAGCGCAGTGACTAGCGCATTTTTACTTAAAACTGCAATAAGTGCATCCATAATTTTTCCTTTTTAGTCCATTAATTCTGATTATTATTAGGCAGTCTTTTCTTTGGCTTCGATAGACCAGTTATAAGTTTCGTAATCACCACTCATACGGTTTAGGTAACGAATCACAAATACTGTGCCTATTAAGGAAGTCACCGCAACAATGATACCCACCATTCCGCCAGACAATGCAGCAACTACATTCTGGCCTGCCGACATTGCGACCACGATAGGAATATACATTCCTGACCAGTACAGCACTCCAAACTGGGTTACTTGAGGCAAATATCCCTTTTTCATTAAGATTTCTTTGGCCAGAATTAACAGGATCATGGAAATGGCAACACCGCCCACATTAGCCTTTACACCCAACAGCAGGCCTAAAGTATTTCCAAGATAATCACCTAACAGATGGCAGATTGCCAGAATTGCTGTTCCATATATAATCATTTTAAATTCCTCTATCCATTGAGCTACATCATATTGTTTTAACTAGATTTTACTTCAGCTTATCTGCTCTTTTTGCATTGCAGTGATCAAACTGTCCAGTTGAGTATTCTGAAAACATAAAACTGAACCCTCTTTAAATATTTTTCGTGCCAAGCCGGTCAGTACAGTGCCGGGTAAAGCTTCAATATGTAATCTGACTCCTCTTTCCCAAGCAGCCTGGACCGTACTCTCCCAGTCAATCATCCGGCTCATATTAAAAGTAAGGTCATCGAGTATCTGGGCATCTGTTCGCAGTAAACGTGCAGAGGTACCACTTAAATATTTAATTTTAGGTTGTGCGGAAGCTACTCCTTTTATATCGATATGTAGCTGTCTGGCCTGCGGTTCAAGCAATATACAGTGTGAAGGGACACTAACCGCCAGACGTTTTACGATTGCGCCGTCCAGACGTGCAAGGCTGGAAACCTGTTGCATTGCTTCCTCTGAACCTGAAATGACTATCTGATCGCTGGCATTGATATTGGCTATGTATATATCTGGGGTTTCTATACGAACCTGTGATATCCATTGTTCAACCCTCATACGATCTGTGCCGATTACTGCTGTCATACCATATCCTTGCGGATAAGCCTGTTGCATTAGCTCACCTCGTCTGGCCACAAGTTTTAAACCATCTTCGAAACTGATTACACCGGCGACGGTCGCTGCTGCCCATGCTCCAATCGATAAACCGGCCACGTAGTCTGGATAAATATTCTGTTCAGTTAGAAGAGCAGAACTAATTATGCCCGACAGATATAAACATAACTGAACTGCATAAGTTGATCTGAGATTTTCAGGTTGGTCCAGTAGCAGCACATCCTGTTTTAAAACGTCAGACGCCTGTTCAAGATATTGTTTCACCAGTTTATGGGTTGGCAGCTCATGTAACATATTGATTTTTTGGGCGCCCTGTCCCGGATATACCCAGATCGAACTCATACTAAGCTCCTTCCAAGTTCCAAGGATTGAGCACTAAAACAGCCACATTTTGACATTTTAGTAAAATACTTCCTGCTGCTTGTGCCCACTCCCTTAATGCGATGCCACCTGAAGGGGTCTGAAGCTGTACATCTATTTTGAGTTTAAGGGCATCGAGCTGCTGTAAAATAGTTCGTGCCTGCTCTTTTTCCATTAAGCACTCTGCACGTATTAACAGGTCTATATCACTCTGTTCTGTCACTGTTCTCAGACCGGTTGCCAGTTCAAAGCCTGTACTACCGGTATAACCCCAAGGTAAGCCAATACTTTCCATAACCTGCCCTACCAGTTCTAGGCTTTGCTGGAGATGGGGAAACCCGGCAAGGTCTGTTTTCACCAGCGCCTCAGGCTTGATATGTTGGGTAATCGCCTGAACAGGCATCTCGGTGGCATAGCGTAGGCTACGGCATTTTCCACGAATACCGACTGCAATTACAGCAGGACGGGTAGATGCACGGCGTATCACCACCGGCACTTCCCGTGACAATTCATGTGCTACCCATTCAGGCGCATTTTGCGGTAACATAGCCGGCGTCATTCCCCATAGCAAGTCATGTGGCTGCAGCTGAGTATTCATGACCATTGCTCACGTAATAATTCACGTACCTGTTTAGAGGCTTTACGATTTTCTGCATTCAAACGGTGTTTAAGGTCAGTCATGCCCTGTTGCCTAATATTGATAAATGCATGAACCAGAACCTGCTGGACATTAAATATGTCCTGGCCGGTAGGCTGGTCTGCATCACTGACTTCCAGCATGTCAGACAGTAATCCTAATGTGTTGTAGCTTTCAATGTCATACGCCATTGGTGGTATATTGGCAGCCAGTTGCTCCAGCTCATCTACTGTACGTAATGTTACACGGGCAGCAGATTCTTTGCCCATGGCATGTACCATCACGCCAGAATCCTTTAGTGCTAAAATCCGGTTTGCCTGATAGCCATGAGCCAGAAAAGCACCCGACATTGATTTTCCGACCAGTAGGCTGACTACCGGATGTCCGGCCAGACGTGCACGTACATAACTGTCTACTGCACCGGCCAAAGCCTGATGTATCCCCAGCAATTCTTCACGACGCCCATAAGCCTGACTCGGCACATCGACAATACATAGAATTGCACGCTTATCTTTTTTTCCTTCATCGAGTTGAATAAGTTGATCTACAGCTTTTGCCAGTGACCATCCTTCAAGGAGTCCTACCTCGCCTTTGCGTGCCCGTGGAAAGTGATTATGAATATCCGGTACAACTGCAAATACCCGCAACATCTGCCCGTCTATTTGTCCATCGGCAACCAGCAGAGAATGAATGCCAGTTTCAATTTTCTGGAAACCTCGTGTTAAAATTTCAAACCAGTGTTTACCCCGAACTGAAAACTTGATGGCGTTTATGTCCATATTCATGTCTGTTCTCCCTGATACAACGCTTGCACCTGAACAGGCAATAATTGTTCTGATGTATCTATTTGACTGAGCTTGGGCAGATAAAAAGAATAGTCTGAACTGCGATGCAGTTGAGGTATACCCTGCTGCATATAGTTAATCACCTGTTGTTTCATTTGTTCTCGGTCATCTTGTACATAAGCATCGACCAAGCCACTGGCAAAGCGCTGAGCCCCTCCGGTAATACTCCAGATAAAAGGACGGTCTTTAGCGTCATATTCCTGTATACCTGCTTCCTGTTCAATTACCTGTGGTCCGTTTAACCCAAGACGACCTTCCTGTGTTATGATCAGGTAACTGCATAATCCTGCTGCAATTGACATTCCACCGAAGCAACCCACACTTCCTGCAATAATTCCAATCACAGGCCGGTATTGTCTAAGCTCAACAATTGCTGCCTGAATTTCTGCAATAGCAGCCAGACCCAAGTTAGCCTCCTGCAAACGTACGCCACCAGTTTCTAGCAGTAAAATAGCGGCGGTCGGAATTCCCTGACGGTTATCTTCGATTGCCATTTCAAGTGCGCCAGCAATTTTGGCACCGCCGACTTCCCCAAGACTTCCTCCCTGAAATACACCCTCAATTGAGATGACAACAGTAGGTTGCTGCTGGATTAATCCTTTGATAATTACAACGCCATCATCGGCCTGCGGTACAATATTTTGCTTGGGCAGCCATGGCGACATAATTCGTGCAAATGGATCAAGCAGTTCACGCCCGCTGTTCGGGTCCAGAAATGACCAAGCACGTTCACGGGCATTTAATTCAATAAAGCTCTGCTGTTCTAGTAGTTTATTTTTATCCGGCATTTTCTATCTCCTCAAAGGCCTGTTCCAGCCTTAAACGGACAACTCCCGGTGTCGCTCCAAAATCGTGGATATCAATATTGACTGCTGGCGGAAGCTGGCTGGTAAATACCCGTTCAAACAGGTTATTCCAACGCTGACTGCTGCCATCTACTGAAGTTGTTACCCTGACTTTAAGCTTTCTTTCTGAACCGGGTTCCATCAGGATTTCCAGATCTCCTGAACCTACACAGCCAACTACAATAGATTTTTGAGGTACTTTTCCCGCATTAAATTCAAAATTTAATATTTCCATACTTAGTCATCCTTTAATATTTTATGGTCCGTTCTGCTTATGCTATCCAGAAACAGTAAGGCTGCCAGTAAATCTGCTGCTCCCCCGGCCGACGCTCTAATGGCCAGTAAATTATGTTCTAGCTGTTGTAAAGCCTGCTGTCCTTTTAAGGTAGAACTTCCTCCTGAGGCCAGAACATATTTTGCACCGTCCTGCATCTGTTCTAGCCCGGAAAGGCCAGCTCGATAAATGACACAGGTATCTGTAAGCTGTGACATCATGGCAAGCAAGCTATCAAGCCGTGCATGACTTTCACTTATACTTTTACTACGGCTCAGGCATAATTGCGGCCAACCGTACTGAACTATTACTGGAAAACCTTGCTGGGCCTGCTGTTTGGCACCATTTATGCCATATTGCTGCCGGATTTTCTGGCCATGTGTTAATGCCTGTACTGGAATGAACCGGTCTTCCAAACAGGCAATTTTTCCGGCAAGCCTGCATAAGTTAGGTACAGTTAGTCTTTTCTGCTTTTCAAGAGTAAGCGCTGTAGCAGTGACCATTAATCCAAGTGACCAGATTGCACCACGATGCGTATTAATGCCTTGAGTTACCTGCAGCATTTGCTTCTCACCTTGACGCCCAATATGACCAATTTCTTCTCTTAATGACTGACAGACAGTTCCATATTTTTCTGCGGCCTGAGCCATTGCCTTAAACATGGGAAACAGGCTTTGTGCAGAATGCTCCATCAGCTCAAGGCTAAGGTCATCATGTGCACCACTGCCACGCTGGTCGACCAGTGCCGGCTTAGGAGTCAGATTTACTTCATCTAGTAATGCCTGGACGGCAAATTCAGCCAGCCGCTCGGCCACAGTCAAAGAAGTTCCGGTTAAAACAGCCATCATTACCAGCTCCTGAATTTTGCAGGTGGTTGATATAAGCCATCTGACCAGGACACAAGCTCTGCAATATTTTTGGCAGCTAGTAATTCGCGTGTTGCATCAGTACGGCGTATCCCTAGGTCTTCTGGAAAGACCACCAGACCTTCCTGACGCAGGCGTTCAGTTGTTTTAGGGTTATGATTAAGACCTATATCAGTTACACCTGCAACCGCTGCAATCATCTCTTCTCGTTCTTGCATACTGCGGGCTTTATATAGGTAGGCAATTCCTTCCTCAGTGAGTAAATGGGTTACATCGTCACCATAAATCATGATAGGTGCCAGTGCCATACCAGCTTTTTGAGCTACACCTACCGCATCAAGCGTATTTACAAAAGTAGGTTTCCTGCCTTCCTGAAAGGTTTCTACCATCTGTACAACCAGTTTCTTGCCACGAGCGAGATAAGTATCTGTATCAGTTTGTTCTGTGGTCCGCATGTCCAGCCAGGCAGGTGTGGCATGTCTGCGTCCACGAGGGTCATGGCCCATATTGGGCGCTCCACCAAAACCGGCAAGTCGGCCTTTAGTAACTGTGGAAGAGTTCCCGCTTCCATCTACCTGAAGCGTTGCTCCAATAAACAGATCTACTGCGTACTGTCCAGCCAACTGGCACATCATACGGTTAGAACGTAATGAGCCATCTCGACCGGTAAAAAATACATCAGGGCGGGCAGCAATATATTTTTCCATGCCTAGCTCGGTCCCGAAGCAATGCACACTTTCCACCCAACCAGTTTCAATGGCAGGTATTAATGTCGGGTGCGGATTGAGTGTCCAGTTGCGGCAAATCTTGCCTTTTAAACCCAGGGATTCGCCATAAGTAGGTAAAATCAGTTCAATCGCTGCTGTGTTAAAACCGATCCCATGATTTAAAGATTGCACTTGATGACGTTCATAAATACCGCGGATCGCCATCATGGCCATCAATATATGCACAGGCTTGATGTGTTTCGGATCACGTGTAAATAAAGGTTCGATATAAAATGGTTTATCTGCTACCACGACAAAATCTACCCATGAAGCAGGAATATCAACCCGCGGTAAATCTGTAACATCATCAACCAGTTCATTTACCTGGACTATTACAATGCCGTCACTAAAAGCAGCAGGTTCTATTAAAGCTGGAGAATCTTCTGTACTTGGGCCGGTATAGATATTACCCTGCCGGTCTGCCATAAAACCTGCTGAAAGTACAACGTTGGGAATAAGATCAACCAGTAACCGTGAATAGAGTTCAATATAAGTATGAATGGCTCCAACTTCGAGCAGCCCGTCTTCAATTAATTGACTGATTCTAAGACTTTGTGTTCCTGCAAAAGAAAAGTCCAACTTGCGGGCAATACCTTTTTCAAACAGATCCAGATGTTCCGGACGCCCAACGCTGGGCATAATCATATGCAGGTCATGCAGAATTTCCGGATTGACTTGTATCAGTGAGCGAGATAGAAAATCTGCCTGTTTCTGGTTATTTCCTTCCAGAACTACTTTATCGCCTGGTGTAATCAGTATTTCTAATACTTTTATAATATCTTCTGCCGGAATAATGCAGCCATCGGCATATTTTGCAGCCATTTCCAGTTTGAGTTGTTTTGCATGTCGACGTTTTGTCCATATACGTTCTTTATTCTGAACCGAACCTTCCATGAGGCTTTCCTTAATACTTATCTCCTGATCTATAAAACTCTTTTTAGTATGCAGGATCAATCAACCTGAAAGCAGAATCATTAACCTAAAGTTAATGATTCAAAACTGCTTTGGAGTGGCATGTTAAAAAGTCTAATTAAGAGAAGGTAGTTAAGTACTATTACTAGGCATATAATTCTTTTTCAGTTTCTCAATTATTTTTTATATAAAATAAATTTTTAATTTAGTATATTTCATTATTTATAGGATTAATTCAAATATTAAATTAGTTTTAAATATAATCTTCCTATGTTTTTATAATATCATGATAAATCAATGATACTTTATCCCATAAAGTATAATATCATTAAAATCAAAAACTTATTTACATATTATTTAATTTAAAATATAGAAAATATACTTCTATTCTGTATATTTTCTATAGATCAGAAAAATCCTCAATACTATATTTTAATAAAATCTATTTAGCTATAGGTTGAGCAGAAAGCGGCACACCAAATAACTGGTCAAAAATCCAGTTAAAGGTAAAAGTATAAAAAGGAATAATAACAATTAAAGAAGCATCTAAAATAAATGCTTTGAGTAATGTAATTTCCATCCACCAGGCAATAAGAGGAATTAGAAAAATTATTAGGGTGAGCTGAAACCCTATTGCGTGGGCTATACGCCGTTTCACAGTACGGGTACGCATCGTTTGACGTCTTTCCCATGCTTCGAACATCAGGTTATATACCAGATTCCAAAGTGCCGCCATACTGGTCACTAAAATTGCTAGAGGTCCAGTATGGCTTAATGTGCTACCAGTCAATAAAGCGAAACATAGCGAAGAAATTCCCATTCCGATGATTTCATAGCTAGTGATATAAACTACTCGACGTTTCATTCCTTGCATGAATGAGATTACCTGAACAAATTAATAAGATTCCCTATTTTAATTTCAGTTAGAATTATTGATAAAGTTAATAGCTTTCAGTTGAACTGATAACAAATGAATTTTAGTAGTGAAAATATTGAGTTATTTCTTGCTGTTCTTGATGCAGGCTCTTTTTCTGCGGCCGCACGAAATTTACGCAGGGTTCCGTCGGCAGTAAGCATGGGTATAGCCAACCTAGAGGCAGAATTAGGACTAATGCTTTTTGAAAGAACTCCACGCAAGGTTATTCCTACAGCTACGGCGCTGGCATTAGTACCACAGGCCAGAATGATTTCAGAGCAACTTAAGCAAATGACGAAGCATGCATGTGAACTGTCTTTGGGCCTGGAGAATATTTTAAAAATAGGTGTCGTTTCTGATGTAAATAACCGGAAGCTCTTGCTGGCTATACAAAAAATTGCCTCAAAATATCCCCTGCTTCATATTGAAGTTATTACAGCGCCACAGGATGATATTCTACATATGCTTTATGCAGAACAGATCAGTATCTGTCTGGCCAGTTCCGGTCAAAATATTAAGATGCAGGAATATTTGCAGCTTGTTACTACAGAGACAGTGGTAGCTACAATTTCAGCAAACCATGAATTGGTACATACAAATAAAGATGCAATTTTTATTGAAGATCTGATTAATGTACGGCAGATATTAGTTGCAAGTACCGAGCTAGACATAACAGATTTAAGGCCTGTGATAGGTGCTTCTTACTGGCGAACCAACCATCTACAGACAGCAATTGATATGGTGGAGATAGGCTTAGGCTGGGGTAACTTTCCTTTATCTCTGGTAAAAGATCTGATTGATACCGGCCGGCTAATCCAGTTAAATTTTAAAAATACACAGAATCAGCTCCCTATGCCGGTCTATTTGGTCTGGTTAAAAGATAAGGTACTTCCTAAAGCCTCTCGTGAATTAATAGAGCTGATCCGCGAAGACTGGTCAACATAATCACTAGATTAGATTAAATAGGAAAATTTTTTCTTGAACCTTATCTTTTAAATATAAAATTAATCTACTTTGACATGATGCCAAAGCCATAATCATAAGACCACATAGATACTGCATCTCTATTGTAAAGTGTTAAAGATAAACGGCAGCCTTGCTCATGGGCAATCTGGTACTCGTCACAGTAATCTTTCATTTGTTGGGGAGTGAGGGCTAACCATGCTTGCGGTTTAGCAGGAATTTCTTCGAATTTCACTTGGTCCCATACCAAACCATATTTCGGATATTTTAAGGTCTTCGTCGCTTTCGCATCAAAACCATATACTTGCTTTTTAACAGTTAAGCTCTCAGCCCACTCAAACATATAGGTTTCTTGATAATTACGTTCACGTAAAGGCGTTAAATTATAAATATTCTCTGTCATGATACTTGCATCTACATCAGACCGAGAAAATAACTGATCTCCTTGATCATTAAAATAATTCTGGCAAAAACTTTTAATTTGTTGATCATCATATTCTGCAAATAAACAATTTAACTGATCAAAACGCAATCGGGCATTAATCACTAATTGAGATTGAAGATCCCAAGGCAAAAGCTCGTTTAAATCTTGAGATGAATAAGTTGATGTTACCGATGAACCATATCCTTCATAACCCGGATAAACAAATACGCGTCTGCGCTGTCTGGTTTGTTGCTTGTTTTTTTCAATATCTCGTTGTTCACAATAACGATAATTCCACTGTGGAATCATAATATTGGGTTGCTGTACTTTTTCCAATCGATGACGATTGACTCGTCCTGCTGTTTGTACAATGGATTGCACACTTGAGGCATCAATAATGGCCCAATCAAAATCATGATCTCGTCCCACTTCTTCTACTGGTGTCGCAACCACAATAAAGGGAATATTTAAAGAATTAGATTTTTGAATGAGATCAATCATTTCATCATCTTGCTCGATCTGCTCATTACCCGTTTTTCTTTTCTTACCATCTTTATGACGTGTTAAAAGCTGATCTAAACGTTGCTCTTTATAAAATCTTGAAATAAGCCAATCATTTGCATGATAACAAGCAATATTTGCCTCAGGTAAATGATCTGATAAAAATTGGGCAAGTCGAATTGCATGTTTAATATTGGCAACCCGTATCAGCCCCAAAGAAATTTTCTTTTCTGTCTTTTTAAAATTCCATGCATGCGCTTGATGAAGTTGCTTTACTGCTTCTAATACTGACTGTTTCCACGATAAAACTGTAGTTTCAGGTAATGAAAGCAACTGAGCCAGTCGATGAGTTGGCTTAGAGCACAAGTGAATTTGCAAATCATCCAAATGTTTTTGATAATTTCCATTAAATTCTGATTTTTGATTTGACTGCTCTAACCATATTTTTGGTTTAAGCTCATTATCAATAATCGCAATGATTGATTTTTTCTTATTTCCATACAGAGCCGCCCGCATCTGTATGCCTGACTCAAAGGCTCGATGAATTGTTTTGGCAACGGTCAGTGATAAAGTTGCTGAAGAACAAATCACGTTTCGACCATACAAAGCAGCGAGCTGAACTAAACGCAACACGGCAATGAGGGCTTGAGGTTCATAGCCATCCACTTCATCTAAAATCAGGTCACTACTCATTATCCTAAGTAATGCTTTAACGTGATGTCCTTGTCTATGTGGTTCACCCGCTGCAGTCAGATAATCAATCGTTGACACCAGTAATGGTGAAGCAAGAATAGTCGTTTCCTTTTGATCTAAAACTTTACGTCCATTTTTTTCAACCGTAAATAATGGATGTAACCAGTCTGGTAAATCGCAGTCTTCCCCCCAGGCATCAAACATAGGTTCCGGATGATTTTCATCTTCATCCAAGAACTCAATTTTCTCTTTACTTTGATCGAATAAAGTCTGGGTAACCGTATTCCCGATAATCACAGCAATTTCATCTTCCGATAGATTCATCGATGTTTTAAGTGCATGCCCAGTCTGCAAAGTTAGAGAACGCAAATTAAGCGCAATCGCTAATCTTGGGTCATCTGGTCGTAAAGTACAAGCAGCGCGCAAATTCATACGGGTTTTACCGCTTCCTGTCCCTGCAATATTAAATACTAGTGCCGGTGTTTCAGGATGCTTCTGTATATTTCTTTGCAAGGCATTTGCTGCGATATTTTGCCATTGGAACCGCGGGTGAGTCGTTGGCTGGCAAATATATTCAACGGTTTGTTCAGATAGACCAGATAAACTCAAATCAGTCATCATTTGAACTGCGATTCGTGAAGCGCGATCTCCGACTTGGTGTAAATGCCATTCTAGTGGTTGATCTTGTAATTTGGCTTGCTTGTCTTGGTCTATAGTTTTAAGCTTTGTATTTGCAAATAACGATACATTTTCAGGCTTTTGCAAAGAATATTGTTGTGCCGAGACAATATGATCTGCATGAATCAAAGCTGCTCGTGAATGTAGTGCTAAGGCTTTCCAGTATAAAAGCTGGTCTGTTTTTTGTTTTGGTATTAATGCAGTTAAACGTTGCATACGTTTTTGATGGCTTTTAAAAATAGAGTCTGGCAATTCACCGGCACAGCTCATTTGTTCACGGCTTGGAACTAATGTTCGAACATGATTTTCATAGTGAGGTAATGCGAGTGGATCATTTTTTAAAGCTTCTTCCACGCCTAATAACCCATGATGCGTAACAACCAAATAATCGACTGCTTCTAATTCGTTTTGGACTCCCTGTTCAATTTCTTGTCGATCACCTAAAGTAAATTTATCTAAACCTTTATCTAAATTCTTCCAGGCAAGCTGCCAGTCCCATCCATTTTTTCTGAGTTGTTGTAACAGTTTTAAAGACAGCCATTCATGTCGAATGTCATCTTTAATTTTTTGCCCCGCCATTTCTGGACTTAATTTTTTCTGAAAATGTTGTGAAGCTTTACCAATATCATGCATGTCCCCTGCTGCACCCGCCAATAAGCTACTTACTTTGACCCATTCATCCAGCATCAGTAATTTTTGCTGTTTCTTGGTCGATGCAACCGGATAGGCACCGTCGTGTGCAAATTTATGTTTTGCGCCCACAACCCATGCAAGCTTCATTCTTCGCACACCAAAATTAATGTACGCAGCTACCGCAGTTTGTCGGGTTGCCACTTTTTTGAGTGCACTACGAATTTCTTTTAAGCCATCCATGGTCATGGGTGCTTGCCAAGATGAATGTCCTGTACGAATCGCATAGCTATCCAAAATCGCTCGAGTTTTCTTTAACGCTCTTTTTTCACAAGCTGAGATGAGAATGACGTGCATAGTTTATTGTTAAAATTTAAATGTAATGAAAATATAATCTCTTGTTTTAAAAAAGAGAAAGTTCTGATAACAAGATACGATCTTAGAACGACAGTTTATGTCGTTTTGAACTTATATTTTAGCTTATCTGTACTTAACAAATAGTTGCAAGCAGTTACCGCTATTTCTGTATAATCTTTTTTGTCTGCTACTGTATAAGTAGTTGAGAAAGAGACTAGATTCTTGTTTAAGAATTATCTCGTTGACCATCGCTTTAGATGGATTACTTTTTGTTACATCTAAAACTCCAATGAATAACAATAACATAAATTCAAATAAAAAATAACGCCCGAGACTAGATTATTGTTACATTATTAATATAAAAATTTAACTAGTCATAATGAGTTAGAACTGAGCAGCACAAAGCATCTCAACTCTTTTGTGCTGCTCTTCAAGTTAACTCGTATCAAAAGGAGCTCACTCATGAGTAATCTTATCACAGAACATATAAATCCATTGTCAAATCAAGAAAAATCATCACCTGATTTTTCACTGAGTATGTCAGCAAAACTTCTAAAGTTATCTCCTAAAGTATTTATTGAACTTTTATACAGGAATAAATTTATTTTTAAACGAAGTAAGCAAACTGCATGGGAGTCATATCAAAATATTGTAGATAGAGAAATCTTATGCCATCGAGTAATAAACATAAAACACTCTACAGGCATAGTAGTTCCACATTTACAAGTTAGAGTCACTTTAAAAGGTCTAACATACTTTAAGAATAGATTTTGCTCTTAAATCTACGAAGATATTATTGCGACATTTAATGTCGCAATAATATTCAGTATTTATTTAATTTTTAAAATAATGTGTTAAAAATTGGCTAGATAACAAAAACGGGGAAGATAATGCCTGAACCACAAACTGATATTTTTATAAATGCCTTAGAAGAATCTGTGCACTTTAGTTTAAAAACGATTAACTCCAATATTGAAAAAGGCGGGATTCGTTTAAGTAATCAACAAGCACTTGATTTACCCTATCTCAGTGCTCGAACTTTATTAAATGAAGACTTCCTGATTCCCACTGATTATCAGGCAAATGCAGGTAAAACGGCTTCTATTTTTAAAGTCGTAAAAGCAGCCATGATTAATAATGACATCCATTCAGAAGAAGCTGAGTTTCAACAACAAGTGGAACAGCTCAAGCCATCCATTTCATCTATTTTTAATGAGCCGTATCAAGCCGGTACAGAAAACATTGATATACGTATGCGCCAGCTTTTAATTCCCAAAAATGGTGAATATGTTTCAGTAAGTCCACTTACTGCTGCTGGTGTAAATTATCTTGTGAACCAAGAAGTTGATGCTGTAAATGAATTATGCAAAGAAAAAGACAGTGAGTTTAACCGCATTCAAACTGCTATTTTTGGCATAGGTGGAGCCAATCCACAAAATGTGGGAAGCCTAGTGCGTTCAATGCAACGCCCTATTACAGTTGATGCTCCTCAAGCAAGTGAAAAAGTACGTCAAGCCTTAGCGATTTTCTATAACGGATTTACGATACGACTATCCCGTAAAATAAAACTGCTTAATGGGACTAAACGAGCAAAAGAAGCAATTAAAGAGTGGTCAGAAATTTTAAATCGCCAACTTATTATCACCGCGACGAATACCATTCAAAATTGGCATGACCTCGAGATTTTCGCTCCTTCGACCAATCGGGATGTTCGAGATCAGGAAGTTATTTTCCTGAACATCCTTGCTAAAGATGTCTTAAGACAGGCGACTTTTCAAAAAAATATTTTAGAAGAAGCTGAATCAATTTTACCAAGTATGGAAGAAATTGAGCGTCCTTCATTCTGGGTTCATCCGAGCCTTCCATTTGTTTTGCAAGGTTTGATTGACCCAGAGCTAAGAGATGATCACTGGAGAATTAAATTCTCCGATTATCTTGCTAGAAAAATCACCAATGAAACCTTTGATATAGAAATAAATAATGAAACTGTATCAATTAGCCTAGATAGCAATTCAGAAGGTTATATCGCCCGCCGCTTACGGGAGATTGTTCGATGAGTCGTTATGTCGTGATTCCTCGTATGCGAGTACAAAATGCAAATATACAAACCAATGGCCTGTTATTAGGTGGTGTGCCTTTGTTTGCAGCCAATATGTTTGCACATCATTTAGCAAGACAATTAGGCACTCAAGAACAAGGCATTATTTATATTCATCATGACCAACAGCGTTTAGGCGGACAAGCTTATGGGCGCTTTACGCCTGCTCAACGCAGAGCTGCAACATATATAAATATGCAAGATTATATTGGTAAAAAATCAGCCAAACGTCCAATATTGTCTTTACAGCCAACAGCATCTTGTCATTTAGAGTTTAGCCTTATTATCAAATTTTCTAGCTCTCGGATTAGTCCAGAAAAACTAACAAACATACTTAAACGTAGCCGTTTCGCTGGTGGACAAATTATCGAGTTTTTAGAAATTACGATATATGCTGAAAATGAATTAGAAAATGCCTTAAAGAAAATCAAAACTGGGTTTGCCATTTTAGACCGACAAGATTTGCTTATTGAGTATCAGCAGCGTAAACAAATTAATCGAGTTCAGGCATTTACCCAACTGTTGGCATTAAAAGCAGATGCACTTAGAACGTTCTTTAATGACCCAAATTTAAGTTGGATATCGGCAACTAATTTGGGGTACGCCCTACTTGAGCCACTCACAGACCAACGAGCAGGTATTCGCCAAGCACAAGATCAGGAAACTACAGCACATGCCTATGCAGAACCGCTTACCGGCATTGTTCAGTATTTTTCTTTAGGCGAGATTCTAAGGAAAAATACCGAGGCTGAGGATGACACTTGGCATAACTTGCAAAAACTATTGTGGACCTACCACTGGCCGCAAGACGACATTTTTCTTTTAAAACAAAATTGCATTAATGCATAAATCATTTTTGAATATAAGGAATTTTTTACATGACAATTTTTAAGAAATTACCAGGTAGCCTTTCTTTACAACGCGGCACGGTGGTGAGTGATGGGGCTTTTTTCAACTTATTTGAAGATGGTAAACAAGAACCTTTACACGTGATGTATCACGGTATTCGAGGCACTCAAAATGTCGCAGGTAATAAAGAAAAAGGAGCAGCAACAGGTAATTCTCTGGCTCGCGAAGTCACCAATATTCAGTTGACCGAATCTGCAAAATTACAACCTAAAGCCAAACTTTTGGTGAAATGGGACTTTCGTTTTATTGACTTGAGCTATGTACTGTTTGCAAGTGCTTCTAAAGCTGGTGCTGACAAAAGCGAAGAATATAATTTCCGCCAAGCTTTCTTAAGTTTTGTAAATCGCGCCAAAGAAAGCGATGGACTTAAAGAAGTTGTGCGTCGTTATGTACGTAATATCGTGAATGGCCGTTGGTTATGGCGTAATCGTATTGTCGCTGAAAGCATTACCATTCAAGTGACTGCTCAGGACCACCCTGAAACATTGAGTTTTGATGCACTTTCTTACAACCTTAAGAGTTTTGATCAACCGTCTGAACAAGAACAAAAACTAGCAGATATTTTGTTAAAAGGAATTACAGGTGAATCCACAAGTGCTGCCTTGCATATTGAAGCGATTGTTGACTTCGGAATGGGCGGTGTAGAAGTTTTCCCTTCTCAAAATTACCTAGAAGAGAAACCAAAAGGTTTCTCCCGATCTTTATATCAATTAACACCGAAAAAACCAGACCACAAAGCCAATGACAACCAATATCTAGGTCAAGCTGCATTACGTGACCAAAAAATCGGAAATGCACTAAGAACAATTGATACCTGGTATCCACTGTTTAAAGAAAACGATGAAAAGCCAATTGCAGTAGAACCTAATGGGGCAAATTTAGAAGGACAGATTTTCTATCGCGTGGGTAAAGATAAAGTTTCTGCATTCGATATTTTAAAAGAAATTGATGAACTGGATGTAAACAGCGACAAAGGCATGTTCCTGATTGCATGTTTAATTCGTGGTGGCGTGTACTCCGAGGGTGAATAATGATGGATGCCAATTACTATCTGGATATCCGTGTTCTTGAATCATCAGATGATACGGATTTAAAACTTGGTCATATTCGTAATCAAATTTACACCGTGATTCATGGTGCATTTCGAAAACTACCTGCGCATTACGCGCTTGCGTTGGAGATATCCGATAAATTGAAAGCGAAGCAGGAACAGTTTGAAAAAAAACATGGTCGTTCAGCTAAACCTAACTTTGATATTTTGCGAATTTTTGCAGAAAAGCAGGATGATTTAGATGAGTTAATCGAGGCAATTAAAGGACACTGGAAAATTCGCGACTATACCGTTTTAGGTGCCGCAATTGCTGTTCCTACTGCCAAAATTTCTGGTTGGAAAAGTTATCGTAAGTTTCGTATTCCAACTCAGAAAACTGAACGTACAAAGCTTTCTCATCAAAATGAACCTTTAAGAGATAGACGCTTAAAAACTGCCAAAGGAATGCCCTTCTTTCAGGTGGTCAGCAGTACAGGTCATGGTTTTACAGTAATTATTGATGTGCAGGACAGCGAAAATGCGGGATACGGACTACCAGATAGCTATGGGCTTGCTCGTAAGGAAAGTCCTTTTGCCCTACCCGTTTTTTAAGGAAATATAATATGAGTCAACTCCGTCAGGAACGCAGCCGCCCACTTATGCTTTCAAAGCGTGCCTGCGTTTTTTATTTAGAGAGAGTTCGTGTCGTTTTAAAAGATGATCGAATTGTTTACTTGACGGAGAACTCACAGCCTGTGGAATATTTTTATAATATTCCAGAGAAAAACACAGCCTTTTTACTACTTGGTAAAGGTAGTTCATTAACAGATGCGGCTGCCAGACGTTTAGCAGAATCTAATGTCATGGTTGGGTTTTGCGGTTCTGGCGGCTCCCCTTTATTTTCATCCTTAGACTTAACATTTTTAGCGCCTCAAAGTGAATATCGTCCCACTGAATATATGCAAATCTGGATGAAAGCATGGCTAGAAGATGATGCACGATTACTCATGGCAAAAATATTATTACTCGAACGTATTGCCCTCGTATCACAATCATGGAAAAAAATTTTGATTTGATTCAATCTGGTATTTATATTGATGAGAATGCTTTAAACACATTTAAACAAGATATTGATCGTTCAGAAAATCAACAAGAATTACTTGCAGCCGAAGGTCGTTGGGCCAAAACGTTATACAAGCAACTTGCTAAAGGCTTTGGTGTTGAGTTCATTCGCGATGAAGGAAAAAATTCTCATGATACTATTGCTGATATAGCCAACAGTTATCTCGATCATGGAAACTATATTGCCTACGGCTATGCGGCAGTTGCTTTAAATGGAATGGGAATTAGCTTTGCTCTCCCTATTTTGCACGGTAAAACACGTCGTGGGGGTCTAGTCTTTGACCTAGCTGATCTAGTGAAAGATGCTTTTGTGATGCCAATTGCTTTTACATGTGCAGCAAAAGGATTAAATCAAAAAGAATTCCGAATGCAGCTTATTGAAACATGCCAAGACAAAGATATTTTAGATTACATGTTTGGCTTCATTACTGACATATGTAGTAAAATTAAATAAAATCATATAATTAAGTTTTATACTTTATAACGAAGTATTTTCACTCATTAAAAACTTATATAATTGATTTCAAGAGTTTTGTTTTAACTTAACTCTAGTTCGTCATCGCCTAGATGATTTAGAAAATGGGCCTTTAACAAGCCGATGAGCATGGATGGTTCGTCATCGCCTAGATGATTTAGAAATGCAGAACCAGTTGCAGACAGGATAAAAAAAGGTTCGTCATCGCCTAGATGATTTAGAAAAATATCATGCGCCTTGCAAGTCTTGCCCACCAGTTCGTCATCGCCTAGATGATTTAGAAAGCTCACCCTCTGATGTTAGAACCTCAACATAAGTTCGTCATCGCCTAGATGATTTAGAAATACTGAGCTGGCTGTGAACACGTTGAAGTCGTGTTCGTCATCGCCTAGATGATTTAGAAAAATACAGAAGAAACCAAAAAAACCAATGGCTTGTTCGTCATCGCCTAGATGATTTAGAAATTAATAGCTCGGCTTTTCCCGGCATTTACCGCGTTCGTCATCGCCTAGATGATTTAGAAATTACGGTGCATGTTATCAACCGCCTAACGACGGTTCGTCATCGCCTAGATGATTTAGAAATCTCAGGGCTTCAAATATGCTATGAGTAGCTTGTTCGTCATCGCCTAGATGATTTAGAAAAGATGTTATTGATGGTTCAAGCCAAGGGAATAGTTCGTCATCGCCTAGATGATTTAGAAACTGTAAAACGTTGTATGCTGCATCTGCATTGATGTTCGTCATCGCCTAGATGATTTAGAAATTCATTTAACTTGTGTATAATCAATTTTAATGGTTCGTCATCGCCTAGATGATTTAGAAATGTTTGATTTCTTCTTCGGTGCGCCATGCGCCGTTCGTCATCGCTTAGATGATTTAGAAGTATGGGGGCAGATTGGCGAGTAGGTTCGATTGGTTCGTCATCGCTTAGATGATTTAGAAGTTGCTGCTGATTCTGTTCTTGAGCCTGTTGACGTTCGTCATCGCTTAGATGATTTAGAAGATTAAAAGCAGTTTGGGTGTTTGATGCCTTCTGTTCGTCATCGCTTAGATGATTTAGAAGATTTACAAGGGCGTAGGTATTGCTACTTGTAAGTTCGTCATCGCTTAGATGATTTAGAAGAGACAGAACCAAAGGAACCGAAGCAAGACAGTGTTCGTCATCGCTTAGATGATTTAGAAGGCAGCAAGTTTCTGTTATAGAGAAAAAGTTATGTTCGTCATCGCTTAGATGATTTAGAAGAACACGGTGATGCCGGAATGGATTTGACAGCTGTTCGTCATCGCTTAGATGATTTAGAAGGTGATCTTAATGATGAGCGCGATGAATTTGAAGTTCGTCATCGCTTAGATGATTTAGAAGACCTTCTTTGCTTATTTTATTGCAGAGTCCAAGTTCGTCATCGCTTAGATGATTTAGAAGACTAAAGGTAAAACAAAAAAAAGTGATAAAGTGTTCGTCATCGCTTAGATGATTTAGAAGTCTATCCCAAACTCTTGTTTGACCGCATCTGCGTTCGTCATCGCTTAGATGATTTAGAAAATTCGTCAAGCTCGTAGAAATTGACTTTAACCGTTCGTCATCGCTTAGATGATTTAGAAAAAGGCTTAATCAAAGTTGAGCGAAAAACTGGTGTTCGTCATCGCTTAGATGATTTAGAAAAGCAAGAAACCAAATCAACACATCAATTTACCGTTCGTCATCGCTTAGATGATTTAGAAAATAGTCATTCTTGAAGACAAGCCGCTCAAAGGGTTCGTCATCGCTTAGATGATTTAGAAATTACCTGGTTTATCCGCAATACGGCGCTCATAGTTCGTCATCGCTTAGATGATTTAGAAAAATCGACTCAGTAAGCGTGCAATCCACTTTATGTTCGTCATCGCTTAGATGATTTAGAAAGACAGTACCTGTTCGGTTTTTTGAAATTGATTGTTTGTCATCGCTTAGATGATTTAGAAATTATGGAATGATGAAATATTAATTAATGGTATGTTTGTCATCGCTTAGATGATTTAGAAAAAACAGCTAGACGGCGCGCGTGGTGATTCAGGGTTTGTCATCGCTTAGATGATTTAGAAATATTCTTTATCTTTCGGCTTGTCATCTATGAAGTTCGTTATTCCATAAATGGTTTAAGACTTTTAAAGAGACATAGTAAAAACTTCTATAAACAATAAAATTATTAAAAACAGAATTATTGTTCAATAAATCATCCAATTTCATCTACATTATTAAATTAAAAAGGTATTATGAGCCGAAATATGTCAGAATTTGATTAATTTATGATGTTCATGAGAAAACTGGGTAAGTCTTTTGACCTGGACTTGAGAAAATTAATACTTTTATTAATCGTATTCTGCGTATCTACACTCTTCTTTGTATCTTTAGGCGTGAGTTATTTAATCGTAAAAAACCAGTTAATCAGCAACTCTTTAGCGATTAACTCGGAATATGCAAATAAAATTGCCCTTAATACAGACAATCATTTTCAAAATATATTAAAAGAACTCAAGTACAGTGCTCAATCTTTGGGGAAAGACTTTAACAGTTTTGCGTTAAGAGAAGCAGAAGTTGATCGTCTTAAATACCAGTCGGATCACTATAACAGTGTAGTCATTGGTGATGCTGAAGGCAGGCTCATCAACTTTTCTTCCAACATTTTAAATATTGACCGGAATAAAATTCAGACCACGCCCGGAATTCAAGCCTCACTTAAAAATAAAAAAACTTATATTTCTTCACCCTATTACTCTGTAAAAGATAATCTGATTGTTTTCTTGTCCCAGCCTATCTTTGATAAAGATAATAACTATAAGGGCTTTATAGGCTCAGCCATTTACTTAAAGCAGAAAAATATTATTAACCATCTCTTAACGATCAACTACAGTTATAAAAAGAGCTACATGTATGTGATTGATCAGAATAATAAGATTATTTTTCACCCTGATACAAAAAGAATTGGAGAAACTGTTAGGAATAATACAGGCCTGAAATACATGCAGGCGACCAAAAATGGAAATATCCGTTTGATAAACAGTCGAGGCGTAGATAATCTTGCCGGCTTTTCATACATCCCCTCAACCAAGTGGCTTATTGTCTCTCAGCAGCCCACTAATGAGCTACTTGAGCAGGCATCGACTATTATTTATAAAGTTACAGGCGGAATTTTCCTGTTTTATCTGCTTATTTTTTATATTGTCTGGAGATTTGCACTCGTTATTTCCAATCCGTTACATAACCTAGCCAATATGGCCAGTCTGCTGAATCAACCTAAAATCGAAGAAAGAATCAAAAGGATTAATCCTTGGTACTATGAGGTCACCAAGTTCAAGTTATCACTTTTATTAAGCGCACGTAAATTTTCTCATAAGCTAACCGAAATGGATCATCGTATTAATACAGATCCACTGACTGGCTTATTAAACCGTAGAGGGATGCAGTTCTTTACAAAAGGAATGATAGATTCTAAAGTTCCTTTTTCTGTACTTCTGATTGATATAGACCATTTTAAACGTATTAATGATACGTATGGTCATGATGAAGGTGATGAAGTATTAAAAACTTTAGCTAAGATCATGTTGGAAAATTTCCGCAAAAATGATCTTTGTTGCCGTCATGGTGGTGAAGAATTTATTGTAATTATTCCAAATGTTAATAAACAAGAGGTCTATGAAAGTGCTGAAAGATTTCGCCATGCCGTAGAAACATATATTATTAATAATGTTGGCAGAATCACGGTCTCTATTGGTATTGCGTCGTGGCCCGAGAGCTCAAATAGTTTTACAGAAGTATTAAAAATTGCCGACAACAATCTCTATCATGCCAAAAACCATGGCCGCAACCAGGTAAAGCACAGCTAAAAAATATAATTCAGGAAATTTATGAATCAGCTATTTTAAAGCATAACCTTTAGAGTATCAGATATATAACTGTTCCTTTAAGGGTTATGCTTTTTTATGCTATATAATTTTTACTGATTTTTTCACAATTGAAGTTACTTTGTTCTATATTAAGTAACCCTGCTTAATCTTGATGAGCAGGCATTACGCTCTCTATTTCTATATTCCCCTTAAAACAATTAATGGCATACTGAACTATTCTATTTTTAAATATATAATAAATATTATAATATTTATCAGGATGAGTGTTCATATAACAGTTATTAACATTATCAGATATTTATTAAAAACAACAACATGATTAAAATTTTAATATTTTCTTACTTGTACTCAGGCTGGATATTAATCCATATTTAATATACATGAGCAAACGCTCTACACATCAGGTCTTTTGATCTATCAATTTTAGCGAGTTTTGATAATAGAGTTTAATTTTTATTTATTCAGACGTTATCATATAGGCTCTAGTTTTACACCTGATCGAGGCTTTGTTGCACAAAGATTTGAAATGCAAAGCGCCCCTAATTGAACCAAATTTAAGGCGTAACTTGGGTAAGTGGTCGACCTAATTCCGTAAATCTGTTGAGGACTGCTACACGTGCATGGATCTCATTCACTTGGCTATCAAAACTCCTTGCACTGAGTTTATCTCCTAATAATTTGATGCAATGCATCTTAGTTTCAACCAAACTTCGCCGATGATAGCCTGACCATTTTTTCCATAGTGTCCTGCCTAAACGTTTAATTGCTCGAAGTAATTCATTTCGCTCTAGCGAGCTACTCTTTGTATCTTTCCATGGTTTCGCATTTTTTCTAGGTGGAATCACCGCATGCGCTT
>NZ_JIBB01000040.1:0-30326 GCF_000620525.1 Acinetobacter sp. UNC436CL71CviS28 | reverse complement strand
CTACTTCTGGTGCAACAAACTCCCATGGTGTGACGGGCGGTGTGTACAAGGCCCGGGAACGTATTCACCGCGGCATTCTGATCCGCGATTACTAGCGATTCCGACTTCATGGAGTCGAGTTGCAGACTCCAATCCGGACTACGATCGGCTTTTTGAGATTAGCATCACATCGCTGTGTAGCAACCCTTTGTACCGACCATTGTAGCACGTGTGTAGCCCTGGCCGTAAGGGCCATGATGACTTGACGTCGTCCCCGCCTTCCTCCAGTTTGTCACTGGCAGTATCCTTAAAGTTCCCATCCGAAGTGCTGGCAAGTAAGGAAAAGGGTTGCGCTCGTTGCGGGACTTAACCCAACATCTCACGACACGAGCTGACGACAGCCATGCAGCACCTGTATCTGGGTTCCCGAAGGCACCAATCCATCTCTGGAAAGTTTTTTGTATGTCAAGGCCAGGTAAGGTTCTTCGCGTTGCATCGAATTAAACCACATGCTCCACCGCTTGTGCGGGCCCCCGTCAATTCATTTGAGTTTTAGTCTTGCGACCGTACTCCCCAGGCGGTCTACTTATCGCGTTAGCTGCGCCACTAAAGCCTCAAGGGCCCCAACGGCTAGTAGACATCGTTTACGGCATGGACTACCAGGGTATCTAATCCTGTTTGCTCCCCATGCTTTCGTACCTCAGCGTCAGTATTAGGCCAGATGGCTGCCTTCGCCATCGGTATTCCTCCAGATCTCTACGCATTTCACCGCTACACCTGGAATTCTACCATCCTCTCCCATACTCTAGCTCACCAGTATCGAATGCAATTCCCAAGTTAAGCTCGGGGATTTCACATTTGACTTAATTGGCCGCCTACGCACGCTTTACGCCCAGTAAATCCGATTAACGCTCGCACCCTCTGTATTACCGCGGCTGCTGGCACAGAGTTAGCCGGTGCTTATTCTGCGAGTAACGTCCACTATCTCTAGGTATTAACTAAAGTAGCCTCCTCCTCGCTTAAAGTGCTTTACAACCAAAAGGCCTTCTTCACACACGCGGCATGGCTGGATCAGGGTTCCCCCCATTGTCCAATATTCCCCACTGCTGCCTCCCGTAGGAGTCTGGGCCGTGTCTCAGTCCCAGTGTGGCGGATCATCCTCTCAGACCCGCTACAGATCGTCGCCTTGGTAGGCCTTTACCCTACCAACTAGCTAATCCGACTTAGGCTCATCTATTAGCGCAAGGTCCGAAGATCCCCTGCTTTCTCCCGTAGGACGTATGCGGTATTAGCGCCCCTTTCGGAACGTTGTCCCCCACTAATAGGCAGATTCCTAAGCATTACTCACCCGTCCGCCGCTGAATCCAGTAGCAAGCTACCTTCATCCGCTCGACTTGCATGTGTTAAGCCTGCCGCCAGCGTTCAATCTGAGCCATGATCAAACTCTTCAGTTAAAATCATTTTGCACCTTATTATAGACAAGGTGCCAATTCTGGCTCATCAATTACTGACTTAAATTTCGCTCAAATAAACTTCGAGTAATTTAAACCAATCAATCAATGAAAATTATTTCGATTAATCAATCAGTAAAAATCCACACAAGTTGTTCTTCAATTCTCTTAATGATCTTCTTACTGGTTCGTCACCAGCAAGCTAGGTCGGCTATATTACTCTTAATCTCTTAAAAGTCAACAGGTAATTTCGATATTTTTAAAACTCATTCTCTAAACCAACTTACTATCAAATTCATCACTCAAAGCAATCAACCTAATCACAAGTAACTGTTTTTCAACAAGTTTCTATCTGCATCACCGCCGATGGATGTGCATTCTACAGCATTTCAGTATCGTTGCAACCCTTCTAAAAAACATTTTTTATCGTGTGTTTATTTTTCAAACCAATAAAAAAATAAATTATTGTTATTTAATAATAATTTTTTTTAATTATTTTTTTATTTTATAAAGCCTCCTATTTAAAATTTAGCCAAATTAATATTAAAATATTGTTTTATATATATTTTATTTAAAAAATTACTTTCAATATCAAGCTTATTGTTCAATATTAATTCTATTTTTGTCTTCCTATTCGCCAAAGTGCTGTTCAAACATACAAAATACGCTATAAAGCTCAATTTCTTACTATTCAAGTTTTATAATAGCCTTTCCTAAAGTATCTTTGCTTACCTCCAAATAGTAAAAAGCCATTGTTTTACAGCAATGGCTTTTTTGTCTTCATTTACTTTTATAAATGCGAAATGATTAGAACTTTATACTCACACGTGCCCAATAATTGCGGCCCATATTATTAAACTGTTCATGGCTGGCAAAACCAAAGCCTGAACTTCCAGCCCGATTTAAATGCTCGGTATAAGTTTTATTGAGCACATTATCTATACCTAAAGCCAGATCGACATGCTGCATCAGGCTATAAGAGCCATTTAATGACAACGTGCTGAAACCTTTACTTTTTTGCAGATCATATCCTACGATGTTCCCTTGGTTCAGGCTAATCCGGTCCTGCTGCGCCACCATCCGCCAAAGTAAGCCCAAAGTATATTTATCCTGAACATAGCGAAGGTTAAAGCGTCCTTCTAAAGGAGCTATCTGAGGCAATGGGGTATGATCTGTAGTATTTTTACCCCAAGCATACATGGTACTTAAATCAGCCTGTACTGCATCAGTAAGCTGATAACCAACTCCTGCTTCAGCCCCTGCAATCACTGCATCAATATTTTTTGCTCCTGCACTAAAGTTTGAACCATGCCCATGTGCGCCAGCAGCTGGATGGTCATGATAGCTAATTAAAATATAATCATTAATTAGACCGGTATAAGCAGAAAGCCATGAGCTGAAAGCACCATGCTGATGCTGATAGCCCAGATCCAGTTGCAAGGTTTTTTCAGTATCCAAATCATTAAAGGTTGGTTTGCCCATACCCGTGTTACCGTGAGCAGTACTGAACAGCTCCCAGTAATCCGGTGCACGCTGGACATAGCCCAGACCGATATAAGTTTTAGCATCATGCTCTGGATGCTGGCCTTCCAGCCGGACAAAAGCACTTGGTAGAGTTTCCTTGCGGTTCTCATCAAGTTTTAATGCATCTATCTTGATCTGATCAATCCGTGCACCGGTAACCAGCTTGTAATGTTCATTGAAGGGATAACTCAGCTCACTAAACGCACCATAAGACTGAAACTTCATATTGGTCGTCAATGGCATATTCATCATCATGGAGGTCATACCGCCTGCATGATGATTGTGCTGAGAATCTATACCAGTGATGATATTTGCCTGATTCCATGCTGTAGTGACTGCAAGGCGAGTATTCAGAGTACGGCGAGTCACCTGCATCTCTTGCGGATCCGGCATCAGCATGGTCATACCACTATGGGTCATTTCAACCAATGGAGGCGTACGCAAACTAAAGTTATCCATAATATGGTCGTTATAGCTATAGTTTACCTGCCCTTCAATTTTCTTAATCACATCATTAATATTATTCTTTTCAAAACGCAGGCCTAAACTTTCCCTTGCAAATTGGGAACCGTCCATATCACGGCCGGCATATAAAGCCTCGCCATCTGATTTTCCAGCTGTCAATTCAAGCCAGGTCTGTTCATCTGGTGTCCAGCCCAGCGCCAAATCTGTATTCCAGCGCTCCCATGCGGAAGGTACAGTATTACCATCCCCATCTTTATAGCTGTCTGACTTTGAGCGGTTAGCATTTAAACGAATGTATTTATTTTCGTCCCCAACTGCTGCCTCCACATTGTGATCAAGGCGGCCAAATGAACCCAGCATGGCACTGGCCTGACCCTGATAATGCTGATCTTCATTAAAACGGACTGGCTTACGCTCAAAAATTACAGTAGCTGCTGAACCGGTCTGTGCATATTGTACGGTCTGCGGCCCTTTAATGACCGAAATTTGGTCATAACTTTCCGGCTGAATATAAGAAGTTGGTGCATCCATACGTGACGGACAGGCTCCCAGATTTTCCGTACCGTCGGTCAGAATCTTGATGCGTGAGCCAAACATACCCCGAAAGGTCACATCGCCATTGGTTCCTCCATTTTTGATGGCACTAAAGCCAACAATACTTTGCAGATAATCTGCACCATCTGTCGCAGGTACAGGCTGAATGGGCTTTTTAGGATCCGCCTGCACAATCAGTCCACTAGCCTCATTACCCTGCTGGGCAGTTATTATAATAGGGGCCAGAGCCTGCACACTGATCTCGGTTTCGGCAAACAATGTACCTGAATAGCAGGCAATGAAAATTGCAGCCGATAAAGGCTGTAAAAAGAATTTTGGCCGAGCCATATCAATCTCTCTAAAAATACAAATAAACAGTGACCTGGACCAGTGAGGCCCAGAGAAAAAGTTGTTTATGCAGAGATTGGAGGTGCTCGCCCCTGAGGTAATAAAAATAGCCGCTGGAGTACAAACCAGACATGACTGAATGTCTTCTGGAAAGCGAGCAGCCGAACCTGAATACGATCTAGGACTTCTTTTATATCCAGTTCAGGCGGCAATACCAGATTGCCATAGACAGTACAATACTGGCATTGATGATTAGCATCATGGTGATGGTGTTCAGAAGCTGAATCTTTCTGAAGATTATGCTGATGACTATGAGATGCAGCTGAATGCTCAGCATGAGGTACGGTATGGTTCAGTAATAATGCACGGGTAATCGTTTCACAGACAGGCGCAACCTGATACTGCTTGGGCAGCAGAGGCTGTAAAAATACCGCGATCTGTAAACATACTGCTATGACTGACAGCAGTAACCCATAACGCATCAACAAATTTTGAATCTCAAAATTTTACTGGAGCCCCAGTATAGCAAAGCCCAAATTAAATTGGGCCTTATTAAAAGATTATTCAGACAGTTCAACCACTAGCGTCTTGCTGCAACCTTTTCCTTCTGTCTTGAACGCACCAGTTTTTCAACTTTTTCACGGGCACGTTGCCGTTTAAGAGGAGAAAGGTAATCTACAAAAAGCTTACCGTTCAGATGGTCCATTTCATGCTGGATACACACAGCCAGCAACCCGTCAGCTTCGATCTCGAAGGCATTACCTTCAAGGTTAAGGGCCTCAATTTTGACACGTGACGGACGCTCAACTTTGTCGTATATTTGTGGCACAGATAAACAGCCTTCTTCATAAGGCTGGGTATCTTCAGTAAGCGGTGTAATTTTAGGGTTAATAAAAACCATTGGCTGATTCTTTTCTTCAGATAAATCCATCACGATTAACTGAATATGGCGGTCAACCTGTGTTGCAGCCAAGCCAATGCCCGGCGCTTCGTACATGGTTTCAAACATATCTGCAGCAAGCTGGCGAATTTCATCTGTCACTTCTTCGACTGGCTTGGCAAGGGTACGAAGACGCGGGTCTGGGAAACTTAAAATAGGTAATAAGGCCATACAGTCGTCCTCTTTTGTTGCCAGTATTGCAAAACCAAATAAATGAAGGAAAACTTCATTAAAAAATGTGTGTAAGGTCGTTATTATAACGCAACTACAGACATAATTTTTAGGAATTATGATAATGAAAAAAGTTTTCAAAGGCAGCGCACTTCGTGCCTTGGGGTTTAAAAAGCAGTTTATTGCTCTCGCAATCTGTTCAAGTTTGGGAATAATCATGCCTGGCATGGCTGAAGCAGCCAGCCGTAATATAAATCCGCCCTCTTTAAAAGCCAGTGCTCCTAATGTTTATGTGGTCAAAAAAGGGGATACTTTATGGGATATCGCCGGAAAATTCTTGAGTAAGCCGTGGCGCTGGCCAGAAATCTGGGCCAGCAACAAACATGTCAAGAATCCACACTGGATTTATCCGGGCGACCGTTTATTGCTGTGTACTCTAGACGGACGACCGCTGATCGGTAAAGATGAAGGTGACGGCTGTGAAGGTATTATTCGCCGTTATGGTGGCCAGACCAGTATGCAGCCACAAGTTCGTGTTGAATCCCTAAATAATGCTATTCCAGTTATTCCGCTTGAACATATTCGGGTCTGGCTGGAACGCACCCTGATAATGTCACCAGATTCAGTGGTCAATACCCCCTATATTTTAGGCACGGCTGATAACCGGGTATTGGCTGCTGCCGGCCAAACCGTTTACGCACGCGGTAATGGCCTGCAAGTTGGTCAGCGTTATGCAGTTTATCGTGAGGGTGAGCCTTACATATTCACCGATGCTAATGGCAAGTCATATAATGCCGGTGTAGAGCTGCTTCAGGTGGCTTCCGGCGTAGCTGTGCAGAATGAACAGGATATTACTACGCTAGAATTAACGCAAAGTTATAATGGGGAAGTCCGTCGCGGGGATCGGGTCATGCCAGAATATGATCCTATGTTACCTACCCTGTTCTATCCAACAATTGACCATCAGGTGACTGAAGGCGGTCAGGTGATTCGGGTGATGGGATCAATCGGTACGGCAGCCAGACACAGTGTGGTAACTGTTAACCGGGGCAATATTCATGGTGTTCAGTCCGGTCAGGTATTCAGTGTCTATCAGCAGGGTGAAGTTGTACGTGATCCGAAAACTCGCGAACAAATCAAACTGCCAAGTCAAAAAGTTGGTAATATTATGATTTTCCGTACTTTTGACCAGTTGAGCTATGCTTATGTACTGGACAGCGCTCTACCTATCAAAGTAGGTTCCGTCATCCAGGCGCCGCCAATGGCAGAGTAAGGCTGGAGCATTATTATGATTGCCGAATTATCGCAGCTTCATTATCACAGTCTGAAGCTGTGGTATTTGGTCCAGCATTCAGTTTCAAGTTTTAATCAGCTGGTTGAGTATTTTGGTAGTGCTGAACAGGCAACCACTCCGGCAGCATTAGCGCGCTGGGGCAATTTAAAACTGCATGCCAATCATTCCAAGCGGGCACAGGAATTTTATAGCGCAACCGGTCAGGCTGAGTTTGAGCAACTGACCCAACGGGTACTGGCAAGTTGCGATTTTATTTTAGTGCCGGAAGATATACTGTATCCGCAGCAGCTGCACCCTTATACAGATAAGCCTCCGATCCTGTTTGGCCAAGGTTCTGCTCAAGCCTTAAGTCAACCCCAGATCGCGATTGTAGGCAGTCGCAAACCAAGCCCGCATGGCCGGCAAGTAGCCTACGACTTTGCGTATTATCTGAGTGAAAAAGGGTTTTATATTACCAGTGGACTTGCCTTGGGAATTGACGAGGCAGCACATCAAGGGGCATTGCAGCATCAGCGTACTATTGCTGTAGTCGGAACCGGACTGGATCTGGTCTATCCAGCCCATAACCGTAAGCTTCAAGAACAGATACTTCAATACGGCGGTACAATCCTCAGTGAATTTTTACCGGGAACCCAACCACTCAAGCATCATTTTCCACGCCGTAACCGTATTGTCAGTGGTTTGAGTCTAGGTGTACTGGTGGCAGAAGCCGCTTTAGAAAGTGGTTCATTGATTACTGCACAGCGTGCGGCCGATCAGGGCAAGATTATTTTTGCCATTCCCGGCCATATCTACAGCGAGCATCATCAAGGCTGTCATCAACTCATCCGTGAAGGCGCCATACTGGTAGATCATCCGGAACAGCTGATTGAAGATCTGGCTTTACCGACCCAGTGGCACAGCCAGCAACAAAAGGTAAGCAGTGTACCCGAGCCGGCACAGGTACCTGAACATCTATTTGAACTGTACCAACAACTAGACTGGGTAGGACTGGATCTAGACCAGATTGCTCTTAAATTGCCATTACCTGCGGCTGAATTGACCGGACATCTGATGGAACTTGAGTTACTTGGACTATGTGTTCAGCAATCTGGGCGCTATCTGCGTTGCCGTCCGGGCTTTTAAGGTTCACAATAACCCTGTTTTCAGCTCTAAGGTAAATAGAATATATGATCACCACCTCTGTGACAGAAGCAGCAGAATGTCTCAGCCAGGGCAAAGTTTTAGCCTACCCTACCGAAGCTGTTTGGGGGCTCGGCTGTGATCCATATAATGAAGCGGCCTTCCGTGAAATATTGCGCCTGAAACAACGTCCTATTGAAAAAGGAGTTATTTTGCTGGCTGGCCAGCTCTCGCAAGTTGAACACTTATTAGTGTCATTAGACCAAGAGCGCCAACAGCAAGTTATCCAGCAATGGACCCAGCGCTCAGTGACCGAGCGGGCAACTACCTGGCTGCTTCCAGCGGATGAGCAGATTCCTGTATGGATACGTGGCCAGCATCCTAAAGTTGCAGTACGGGTTACCAATCATCCGCTATGCGTAGCCCTCTGTAATGCTTTTAACAGTTTTATTGTTTCTACCAGTGCTAACCCTGCAGGTCTAGAACCGGCACGTACCTTACAAGAAGCCAGCCAGTATTTTGGTTCTGAGCTGAATTATCTCAACGGGGACCTCGGTTTAAGCCAGCAACCTAGCCGTATTATTGATGCGATTACAGGTGAAATTATTAGAGCCTGAGATAAGACCCAAGCTTTTTTAAGAACTGTGCAAGCTTTCTACTTAAATTTAAGACAAAAAAAAACTCAGCCATATAGATAGGAATGGCTGAGTATAAAAAGGGATGTGTTGACACATCCAGAGGGTCTATTACAACTTTATATTCACTTAATGTGAAGTAAAACTTAATAATCCTGCTTAATATGTATTATAAATATAATTTTAAAATAAAACAAATATATTATTTATCTTATACATAGAGCTTTTTATGATCAATACTAATCAATATGGCTAAACAATTCAAAATATGTCTTTATTTATTTAAGGCTTTTTCTAAATATAAAAAAATCTCCACAATTATACTGGGGCTCAGTATCTGATCAGACCTTAGTCTAAGCTTAGATAAAATCTCTCGTATGTTTAACTTTTAGGCACTACTTAATAATCTAAAGATCAAATATGACCAGAGAATGACCAACGCTCATGTTCGACAGGTTTTTTTCTGTGCCATCACAACACCTATGAGTATCAGGACTCCGCCCAGCGTATGATAAATTGTCCAGCTTTCAGCCAGCCATAAACTGGCAATGATTGCGGTAAAAACTGGCATCAAATTCATAAAAATACTGGTGCGGTTAGGGCCAATCTGCTGTACAGCCAGCATCCAGACAAAAGGCGCAATCAGTGAAGGGAAAATACCTGCATATAGCACGCTGCCCAAGTTAGCTGTATTCAAGCTGTCCAGACCTAGCCACGCGATAAAAGGTAAATGATAGATCAGCGCAAAAGCGATCTGAATATAAAGGCTGATCAATAAAGGAATCTTTAATTGCCATTTTTTCAGGAAAACACCATAAAAGGCATAGAAGAACACGGCAACTACCATAAGCAGATCACCCCAGTGGGCGCCACTTTGCCAGAGTGCCGACAGGTTCCCCTGAGCCATTACATAAATCAGTCCGCAAAATGACAGGATACTGCCCATAATCGCGAAGCGGTTAGGTATATCTTTGAGAATAAAAAAAGAAACCAGAATGGTGAATACGGGAATGAAAGCATTAATCAGTCCCATATTGGTAGCAGTGGTATAATGTGCCGCGGTATATGCCAGTCCCTGATACAGTACCATCCCAAAAGCGCTCAGTACTGCCAGCTGTAGCCAGTGCTGCATTATCAGCTGACGCTGTTCCCAGACCTTGCCCAGCATAAATGGCGTCAGAATGAGAAATGCAATAAGCCAGCGATAAAAACTGATACTGACAGGAGAAATCAAATCTGCTGCATAGCGTGTAACTACAATATTTAATGACCAGATCATGACAGCAATGACCGGCAAAACAAATGCCCACGCCGGGTTACGGGAAACACTTGACATCTCTATGCTCTTTAATCATTCAATCCAATATTGTTCTAGAAGTCTGAAATAATTGAAATACTGTTTTTCAGACATCTATACTGTATAGAGGACATCTTGGCTCGATATTCAAAAAATGAAACGACAGTATTCTGCTCTGGATGAGTTAATCGAGATTGATCAGTTTTTTTATGAGAAAAATGAAATTGTGGCTTCTCACTCTTCACTCTGGGGAGATTTTAATTTTAGCCTAGATGGTATTTTGGAAATCCAGACCGGGAAACAGACTTTTTTAGCGCCGCCTAATTATGCTTTATGGCTTCCTCCCCAGACTGAACATTGTTCTATTGCACTGGACCACAACGTAACCCATTTTATTTGTATACGGGTGCATCCAAGTTTGTGTGACCAGTTACCCCGAGAGGTTAAAACTTTAAGTATTCGTCCTTTTCTTTTAGCTCTGGTTAGAGAAATTCTAGAACAGTCTTCCGGCGCCCCTGGTCCGGTTTATTCTCATCTTATACAGGTACTGTTTGACCAGTTGCTACAGGCCAAGATTTATGATGACTATTTGCCTCAAAGTCATCATACAGTACTGCTTCCTGTACTCCAGCAACTGGCAGATCCGAAACTTTTTCAGTATAGCTTACAAACCTTGCTTAAAAGATTCAGCTTGAGTGAACGACAGATTTTACGTTTAAGCCAGCAGGAACTTGGCCTGTCAATTTCTGAGTGGCGTAACCGCGCCAAAATTATTTATGCAATCAGCCAGATTCGCCAAGGTGCTTCTATCAAGCGTCTTGCCTATGAGCTCGGCTACCAACATAGTTCCAGCTTTATTGCCTTTTTTAAACGCTACACGCAACATACCCCCTTACAGCTGAGGTCCTGATTAATAACTGTAGGAATAATATTTTATAATCTAAGCTATTTTAAGATCTTTTAACTTAACGTATATTTTTTAAGTATAAAAAGTAAACTTGGTCTTTCTTATAATAAAAGCATGTTTAAATAAGTGATTAGTTTTTAATACAACACTTCTTTTTTAATAAGAAAGTTGATGATTCAAAATTTAATATTATTTTCTAAACAGGATATCTATTTTAATGAAAAAATTACTTCTTACTACTGCCTGTATGGCATGTTTAGCTTTTGCTGGCTGTAATAAACAAACTGAACCAGCTGCTTCAGAAAACACGCAGACAACTACCGCAACTAATACAGCCAATACTACTGCTCCTGCAATTACAGGCAGCATGACAAAAGATAATCATGAAGATATCCGTAATGACCTGAACAGATTACAAGCATTGGCAAATTCCAAAGCAGAGGCTGCTATAGATTACCAAGATCAGATGATGAAGGCAGTTCAAGCTAATAACCGTGAGCAGGTTATGGATATAATGAAGAAAATGCAGGGTTTCATGACTGAATTTAATGGTGAGCTTAAAAAGCTGTCACTAAAAAGTCAGGAAGTTCATGAACTGCGCAATAAGTTTATTCATTCAAATGAACTTGGACTGGAATTAACCAAGTTAAGTACTGAAGCTAAACCAGATGAAGCCAAGATTAAAGAGCTACAACAGCAGGTGATGGATGTACAAAAAGAGATTATGCATGATGTACAGAAACTTCAGGCAAAAGTAGATCCTCAATCAGCTCAATCAACTCAATCAGCTCAATCAGCTCAATCAGCTCAATCAGCTCAATCAGCTCAATCAGCTCAATCAGCTCAATAATAATTTAAGGGCAGGCTAAAATAGCTTGCCCTGTTTAACAATTAATAAAACAGCTTGCTGCCAGATAAATTTGCGGCTAAAAAGAATAGGTTAAAACTTTAATTTATTTTATTTAGGGATGCCTATATGACTTCTATTTCTAATATTTCTATTAAAACCATACAAGGTGAAGAAATTACACTTGATCAATTTGCCGGTAAAGTCTTAATCATTGTCAATACTGCTTCAAAATGTGGTCTGACTCCGCAATATGAAGGACTTGAAAAGCTCTACCGTGAGAAAAAAGATCAGGGATTCGAAGTGCTGGGTTTTCCAGCTAATAATTTTTTAGAACAGGAGCCGGGTTCTAACGAAGAAATTCAGCAGTTTTGCTCACTCACTTATGATGTTTCTTTTCCAATGTTTGCCAAAATTTCAGTAGCCGGCCCAGATAAACATCCGCTTTACCAGACGCTGACTACGGCACAGCCAGAACGGATTGGTGAAGGTCCTTGGTGGAAAGATCTGGTAGATTATGGCCTGACTCCAAATCCTAAACCGGAAGTACTTTGGAATTTCGAAAAATTTCTAATTAATAAAAATGGAGAAGTCATAGCTCGTTTCGCACCAGATATCACTGCAGATGACCCGCGCCTAATTGATGCCATTGAGACGGAACTAAAACGATAATTAGAGAAAATGAGGGAGAGCAGCGCCTCCCTCTTTTTAGAAAAGGTCACTGCTCAAGACAGAGTTCTTCAGTAAATATTACGTTTTATATTTATCCATAGTTTTAATAAATCTACTATTCATTCTTCATCTTCGCTCGGAATTCAAAGCTTTTAATATAACTATCTAAACATTTATTGAAACCGGGGTTCCACGTGAAACACTATATTAAGACCACCCTATTTGCTCTAGTTACCGGCCTAAATGCCACAGTGGCTATGGCTGCCCCTGAACGTGCCCATCATACTCATCAAGATCAGAACCAGCCTCATTATCAGCATCAAGCTAAAGTAAACCGGCATGCTTCATCCCATGTAAACTGGAAAACAGGTGATAAAGTTCCTGCACAATATTACTCTCATGCGAACCAGGTTGACCATAAACGTTATAAAAACTTATCCAAGCCCACAAGAAACCAGCAATGGGTTAAAGTTAATGGAGATTATGTGCTGATTAATACCCGTTCACATCAGGTTATTAAAGTAGTTCATCATTAAGCTTTATTTAATAGGTTCTATAAAAAAGGTGCTTCGGCATCTTTTTAACTTTGAGGGTTAATAAAAGTGTTATCGCTTTGCAACAATAAGTTTTATCTCCACATTTTATCCATATATTAAAAAACAATATTTAATGGAAATACCATGGAACATGAAAAAGTTACTGCAAGGGGCTTTACTTCCTTTTATTATTTTTACTTCAGGTCTGCTGTTACTAGGTTGTGACCAGATGCAGCAGGATGAATCTGAAGCAGTGTATAGTGAACACAGCCAGGCTCCTGCAACAAAACCTGCCCCATCTTCCGAACTCGCAAACGGAAATATATTCTATATGGCCCGTGATGTGGCAGATATGCAATATAAAACCCAAGGCTATGTAGTAAAGTTACAGCAGGCTCAGACTGACTTACAGCAGGCCATTGAAAAGAAAGATCCGCATCAGCTTCAGACAACCGCCACTATTTTACAAGAACAACTTCGTGGATTTAGCCAGACATTGTCTTCTTTAAATCTGAAAAGTCAGGAAATTGATTCAATCCGTAATAATATCTTAGAGGCAAACCAGCAGGCTCTTGCTTCTCCTTTACTCAACGGTGAAATTGATTTTAATCAGGTGGATTTTAATAAGGTTCAGGTCCAAATGAATACTATTCAGACAGAAATGCTTAAGCTGGCAGATATGTTGATGCAGAGTTCAGATAAAGATACTCAAGCAACATCTGAACAGGAAGAAACTTAGAATCATAAAAAAGCCCTATAGTTAGGGCTTTTTATTTTAAATTAACTTATTTTTTCGGGCTTTTGACAACGACTAATTTCTTTTGTGCGAATTCTTTAAAACCATCAATGGAAAGCTCATGACCATAGCCAGAATTCTTTATTCCGCCAAATGGTAACTCTGGTGCAGTATCGGTATACCAGTTAATCCAAATCATGCCAGTTTCGACTCGGGAAGCTAATTTTTTTGCCCGTTCAATATTTTGAGAATGAATTACACCACCCAGACCATAATGTGAATCATTGGCAATGGCTACAATTTCATCTTCACTCTTGGCAACATAAAGCTGTGCTACCGGACCAAAAAACTCTTCATACCAAGCTGGATTATCACGGCTAATATTTTCTAAAATGGTTGGTTCATAGAAGTTGCCATCATGGTCAACCGGCTTACCGCCAGTGACTAGTGTTGCCCCATTTTTCACAGCATTTTCAACTTGTTCAGTCAGTTTTTCTAACGCATCTGATGAAGATAAAGGTCCAAGTTGTGTTTCAGGGTCAAGTGGATCACCAACTTTCAAGTCTTTAAAGACTTTAACCATACCGGCTTTAAATTCTTCGGCAATGTTCTCATGTAGAATAAATCGTTTAGCTGCGGTACAGACCTGACCGGCATTATTGATACGTGCCTGACAGCCAATCTTAATTGCTTTTTCCAGATCAGCATCATCCAGAACAATAAAGACATCATTACCGCCCAGTTCCAAGGTGGATTTGGTGACATGTTTTCCAGCCTGTCCGGCTACTGCACGCCCTGCCCCTTCTGAGCCGGTTAATGCTACACCCTGTACACGCGGGTCCGCAATAATATCCGCTACCTGATCACTATTAATAAATAGATTTGTCCATACTCCCCTAGGTGCACCCGCATCTATGATTAACTGTTCGAATGCTTCGGCACACTGTGGAACAATACTGGCATGCTTCGCCAAAACCGGATTACCAATTGCACAGTTTGGTGCAAACACACGCATCAGTTGATAAAACGGAAAATTCCAGGGTTCAACTGCCATAATGATACCCAGTGGATGATGTTCGACCCATGCTTCGCCCAGTTCTGTTTCATATGACACCGGGGCTAAGAATTCTTTGGTATGGTTTGCATAATATTCAGCAATGCGGGCGCAGCTTTCAATTTCACCTTCGCCTTGCTTAATCAGTTTACCCATATCCAGCGTCATGAGTTTAGCCAGTTCTGATTTTCGTTCACGCATACTGCTAGCCAGCTTGCGCAGTACATCAATACGGGTATCGACCTGTTGTGACCATTCTGACTTCAGGATTTTTTCTGCTGTATCCAAGGCATTTTGAATGTCTTGATCGCTATGTGAAGGATAGTCTTTCAATTTTTGATTATTAAAGGGGTTAACTGATTGATAACTCATAGTAAAGTTCCCTGTGTAAGCAATTTAGTTTCTGCTGGAATAAATAAGAATATGTGTAATGTCATGGGAGAGAAAAAACATCTAAAGGCTTTACAAGCTAAAAACCCAAGAGGCATGGAATTAAACTAGCATTATTTTTTTACTACTTTATTTTTGCTTACAGAATGGTTCAAAACATTACGGAGTGCGGGTAAAAGTTATATCGAGTGGTACAAAATAGATTCAACCTAGATATTATGAATAAGAGATTGAATAACTGAAGCTAGCCTTTAATTAATACAAAACTCTGGATCAGCTCTTTAAATAAAAATTTAATGAAACATCTAAAATAAAGAAAAAATATTATCTATTATTAAGTTAATATGAAAAAATTTTAAACTCAGGTTATTAATAAGATACGATTAATAGAATAAATTGAATTAAAATTTTATACCATCCTTAAGAGACTCAAGTATTATATAAAATGCCTACCCCCTATAAAGTATTTTAATTTTGTCTTAAATCATTTGCTTTCAATAACTCTGCTTAGAAATGAATTTTAGTAACTTTACTGTGAAACTGGGTATCTAATAAAAATATTTTCATTAAAAAGATTCTTATCATAAAAAAACCACCCTTTCGGGTGGTTTCTTTAATCTCAAACCGACAATTACATTGCACGATTTTTGATTTTACGGATCGTTTCCAGCTGAGCAGCAGTTTCTGCCAGAGCAGCCAGAGCAGCAGCAGAGTCCAGATCACTCTTCTGGTTAGCCAGCAACTGTTCAGCGTTACGACGCGCTTCCATAATTGCTGCTTCATCCAGATTATCGGCACGGATTGCTGAGTCAGCAAGAACCGTTACCACATGTGGCTGAACTTCTAAAACACCGCCAGATACGTAGACGATCTCTTCCGTACCATTTTCCAGCAGGACACGAATCGGTCCTGGCAGGAGCAAAGTTACCAGCGGCGCGTGACCAGGCATAATACCCAGTTCGCCACCAGCCCCTTTTGCAATTAGCATAGTCACAGTGCCTGAGTAAATTGACTCATTTACACTTACGACATCACATTGCATAGTCGCCATGAGAATCTCCTAAATTAGAGTAGCTAATTAAAGTTTCTCGGCTTTAGCAATAACTTCGTCAATACCACCAACCATATAGAACGCTTGTTCTGGGATGTGATCGTATTCACCAGCTAGAAGACCTTTAAAGCCACGAATTGTTTCTTTAAGCGGTACTAATTTACCAGGCGCGCCAGTAAATACTTCAGCTACGTGGAACGGTTGAGAGAAGAAACGCTGGATTTTACGCGCACGGTAAACTACCAGTTTATCTTCTTCAGCCAGTTCGTCCATACCCAAGATTGCGATAATGTCTTTAAGCTCTTTATAACGCTGCAATACATTCTGTACAGAACGTGCAATTTCATAATGCTCTTGACCAACAACCAGCGGGTCTAGCTGACGTGAAGTCGAGTCAAGTGGATCGATCGCTGGATAAATACCAGAAGATGCGATGTCACGGCTCAATACTACAGTTGCGTCCAAGTGAGCAAACGTAGTTGCAGGTGATGGATCTGTCAAGTCATCGGCAGGTACGTATACCGCTTGGATTGAGGTAATAGAACCATTCTTGGTCGATGTAATACGTTCTTGAAGAACACCCATCTCTTCTGCAAGAGTAGGCTGGTAACCTACTGCAGATGGCATACGGCCTAGAAGTGCAGACACTTCAGTACCCGCCAATGTGTAACGATAGATGTTGTCTACAAACAACAGTACGTCACGGCCTTTACCGTTTTCGTCTTTCTCGTCACGGAAATATTCAGCCATAGTCAGACCAGTTAGCGCTACACGCAAACGGTTACCTGGTGGCTCGTTCATCTGACCGTAGACCATTGCTACTTTGTCTAGAACGTTAGAATCTTTCATTTCGTGATAGAAGTCGTTACCTTCACGAGTACGCTCACCAACACCAGCAAACACAGATAAACCTGAGTGAGCTTTTGCGATGTTGTTGATCAATTCCATCATGTTTACGGTTTTACCAACACCGGCACCACCGAACAGGCCAACTTTACCACCTTTTGCAAACGGGCAAAGCAAGTCAATGACTTTAATACCAGTTTCCAGAAGATCTGTAGAAGCCGCTTGTTCAGCATAAGAAGGTGCTTGACGGTGAATCGGCAAACGCTCTTCAGTCGCTACAGGACCTGCCTCATCAATCGGGCGACCCAAAACGTCCATGATACGGCCCAGACAGGCAGTACCCACAGGAACAGAAATCGGTGCACCAGAGTTAGTTACAGGCAGACCACGTTTAAGACCTTCTGTAGAACCCATTGCGATGGTACGCACAACACCATCACCAAGTTGTTGCTGAACTTCTAAAGTAGTTTCAGTACCGTCAACTTGGAGAGCGTCATAGATCTTAGGAACGCTATTGCGTTCAAACTCGACGTCGATAACCGCGCCGATGATCTGAATGATACGACCGCTACTCATTGCTGTCTCCTCAATTCAAACTAATAATGTTAAACGGCAGCGGCACCGCCAACGATCTCGGAAATTTCCTGAGTAATCGCGGCTTGACGCAGCTTGTTATAAATGAGCTGTAGGTCTTTAATCAGCTGGCCTGCATTGTCAGTTGCAGCTTTCATTGCAACCATACGAGCAGACTGCTCACACGCGATATTTTCAATCACGCCCTGATAAACCATAGACTCGATATAGCGAACCAATAAACCGTTTAGCAGCTCTTCAGCTTCCGGTTCATAGATATAGTCCCAACCATAAGTACGGTTGAGGCTGTCGCCTTCGTTAGCCGGAGCAAGAGGAACAAGCTGGCTTACCGTTGGTTTCTGTGTCATGGCATTAATAAATGCATTAGATACCAGATAAATGCGATCAAGTTCGCCTCTATCAAATGCATCGAGCATGACTTGTACAGAACCGGTTAACTGTTCCAGACTTGGAGCGTCCCCTACTTGTGTAGTAGCGCCGAGCACTTTACCGCCGTAGTTTTTAAAAAACGAAACCGCTTTTTGACCAATTAAAGCAAATTCAACTTCAATTGACTGCTCACGTTGTTGCTGAACATGCTGAACAACTTTCTTGAACAGGTTAATGTTCAAGCCACCCGCAAGACCACGATCTGAAGACACGATGATATAGCCAACGCGCTTAACCGGGCGCTCAACCATATAACGGTGTTTGTATTCAGGGTTTGCTTGTACCAGGTGAGCAATTACACGGTGCATATTTTCGGCATACGGACGGCCCTGAGCCATGCGCTCTTGCGCACGACGCATTTTTGAAGCAGCAACCATCTGCATCGCACGCGTAATCTTCTGCGTGGACTTGATACTTGCGACCTTGGCGCGAATTTCTTTTAAATTTGCCATACGCTTAACCTAATATTCGGAAGCTCAAGGAGCCTCCGAAGGTTGATCCGTGAAACAAACTTAACTAATCAATTAGTAAGTTTGAGTCGCTTTGAAGCTCTCAATACCTGCTTTAATTGCAGCTTCGATGTCTTTGTTGTAATCACCAGTTTCATCGATTTGTTTCATGAGTGCAGCATGTTCAGAGCGGAAGTACGCAATGAGTGCAGCATCAAAGTCTACAATTTTCTTCACTTCAACATCAGCCATGTAGCCTTCGTTTGAAGCATAGATAGATACAGCTTGGTCAGCAATTGAATATGGAGCATATTGTTTCTGCTTCATCAGTTCAGTTACACGTTGACCATGTTCAAGCTGCTTACGAGTTGCTTCATCAAGATCAGATGCAAACTGGGCAAATGCTGCCAATTCACGGTATTGCGCTAGAGCGGTACGGATACCACCAGACAATTTTTTGATGATCTTAGTTTGCGCAGAACCACCAACACGAGATACAGAGATACCCGCGTTCACAGCAGGACGAATACCTGCGTTGAATAATGATGTTTCTAAGAAGATCTGACCGTCAGTAATCGAAATTACGTTCGTTGGTACGAATGCAGATACGTCACCAGCTTGAGTTTCAATGATCGGTAATGCAGTTAAAGAACCAGTTTGACCAGTTACTGCACCATTCGTGAATTTCTCAACATAATCAGCTGAAACGCGCGAAGCACGTTCAAGAAGACGCGAGTGAAGATAGAATACGTCACCTGGATACGCTTCACGACCTGGTGGACGACGTAAAAGTAATGAAATTTGACGGTAAGCAACAGCTTGCTTAGACAAATCATCATAAATGATTAACGCGTCTTCACCACGATCACGGAAGTATTCACCCATTGTACAGCCTGAGTACGGAGCTAAATACTGCATTGCTGCAGGATCAGCGGCCGCCGCTGCGACAACAGTGGTATATGCCATCGCACCACTTTCTTCCAGCTTGCGCACAACGTTAGCGATGGTCGATTGTTTCTGACCAATTGCCACATATACACACTTAATGCCAGAGTTTTTCTGAGCGATGATGGCATCGATCGCCATTGCTGTTTTACCAGTCTGACGGTCACCAATGATCAGCTCACGCTGACCACGACCTACAGGGATCATGGTGTCTACTGATTTATAACCAGTTTGGACAGGCTGATCTACTGATTGACGCCAAATTACACCTGGTGCTACTTTTTCAACAGCATCAGTCATTTTTGCATCAATAGGGCCTTTACCATCAATCGGGTTACCCAAAGCATCTACGACACGACCTAAAAGTTCAGGACCAACCGGAACTTCTAATACACGGCCTGTACAACGAGCTTTTTGACCTTCTTGAAGGTTTAGGTAGCTACCTAAAACAACGGCGCCCACTGAATCCTGTTCTAGGTTCAGTGCCATACCAAATAAGCCGCCGTCGAATTCGATCATTTCACCGTACATTGCATCAGCAAGACCGTGAATGCGCACAATACCGTCGGATACCATAACAATGGTACCTTCGTTTTTAGCGGTCGCGCTGGTGTCCAGATCGCCGATACGCTGTTTAATGAGCGCACTGATCTCGGATGGATTCAGTTGTTGCATTGCGCTATACCTCAATCTTTTATAAGTTCAGTCTTCTGTTTTGCGTTATGCAAGAAGACGAGTCCGCATTTTTTCAAGCTTGTTCAGCGCAGAATCATCTATCACTTGATCGCCCGCACGAATTACAACACCCGCGATTAACGCCGGATTCACTTCAACACTAACATTTACAGCGGCATTAAAACGTTTTTGTAACGCATCTGCCAGCAGCTGTTCCTGTTCTGCATTCAAGGGAAAAGCCGATTCGATAACGACATCGACTGTATTATTATTCTGTGACTTAAGCTCTTCATACTCTGCAGCAATTTCAGGAAGCAATGCCAAACGGTCATTGTCTGCCAGCAAAATCAGAAAGTTTGACACTGCCTGACTTTGTTGTTCACCTAAAACCTTTGCAAAAAGTTCCACCTGTTGTACAGGTGTAAGCTCAGGACGATTTAAATAAGCGGAAAATGCTTCGTCTTGCACCGCAGCACTGAGCACTTGTAACGCATTCGACCAATTGTCAGTTGCACCTTGCTCAGAAGCGTAAGCAAATGCTGCTTTGGCGTACGGGCGTGCCAACGTCAAGAGTTCAGCCATAATCGCCTCGCTTAAAGTTTAGCAGCCAGCTGGGTCAGCATGGCATTGTGAGCTTGCGCATCAACTTGCTGGTTCAGGATTTTTTCTGCACCAGATACTGCCAAGGCAGCAACTTGTTGACGTAATTCTTCGCGAGCAGAATTGATCTCCTGATCAACAGCTTCTTTTGCCTGTTGACGAATACGCTCACCTTCAGCCGCAGCTTGAGTACGCGCTTCTTCGATCAGCTGTGCTGCACGACGGTTCGCTTGTTCGATCAATTGAGCCGCTTGTGCTTTAGCCACGTCAAGCTCTTGCTTTACTTGCGCCTGTGCATCGGCAAGATCAGCTTTCGCTTTTTCAGCAGCATTTAAGCCATCAGCGATACGACGCTGACGCTCACTAATCGCATTGATTAGTGGTGGCCAGACAAACTTCATGCAGAATGCGACAAAAACCGCAAATGCAATCGCTTGGCCAATCAATGTGAGGTTGATATTCATTTAGCAATTCCTCAAATAGTGGAGTTTTGGGAATTAAGCTGATTAACCTACAAATGGATTTGCGAAGATGAAGAACAAACCAATACCAACGCCGATCATAGGCACAGCATCAAGAAGACCCGCGATTAGGAACATACGAGTTTGAAGTTGTGGAGCCAATTCTGGTTGACGTGCAACAGCTTCAAGGAAGCGACCGCCCAGAAGACCAAAACCAATCGCAGTACCTAAAGCACCGAAAGCGATCAAGATAGCAGATGCAATTGCAACTAGACCTAAAGTGAGTTCCATGAAAAATTCCTCAGAGGTTAGGTTTTATACCAAATTAAATTAAAAAATTGTGCCTAACCGTCTGATAACAGTCAGGCAATACCATTAATGTTTTTCGCTTGCCATGCTCAAGTATACGATGGTCAGCATCATGAAAATGAACGCCTGCAACGTAATAACAAGAATGTGGAAGATAGCCCAAGGCACAGATAACGCCCATTGGATCCAGAACGGTAAAAGCGCGATCAAGATGAAGATCAACTCACCCGCATACATGTTACCGAACAGTCGAAGTGCCAATGAAATTGGACGTGCAAGGAAAGTTACCAGTTCCAGAATTAAGTTCACCGGAATAAGTAACGCTTTTGCAACTGGGTTACTTGGGTTGAATGGGTTAAGTGCCAACTCGCCAACAAAGCCACCAACACCCTTTTCACGGATGCTGTAAAACAAGATCAGGACAAATACTGACAGGGACATACCTAAGGTAATGTTCGGGTCAGTAGATGGAACAATCTTGAAGTAAACGTGGTGAGGATCCATACCAAATACACTTGCACCAATCTGCTGAGCCAGGTAAGGAACCCAGTCAACAGGAATCAGGTCCATCAGGTTCATGAGGAAAATCCACACGAAGATGGTCAGTGCCAATGGCGCAATCAAGCGAGATTTGCCATGGAAAGTATCACGAACACTTGAGTCAACGAACTCAATGATCATTTCGATTGCAGACTGGAATTTGGTAGGAACACCAGAATTGGCTGCTTTAGCAACCAGCCAGAATAACAAACAGAAAATCACACCAAGGCCAATTGACCAACCCATTGAATCCAAGTGAATTGCAGTGAACCCCATCTGTTGAGCTTCTTCAGCAGTCTCGGCCAATTTCCAAGTACCGTCCGGCATTTTGCCATAGGTCATATTGGTCAAGTGATGCTTAATATACTCTGTCGAAGTAAGGGCATGTTCTTCAGCAGCCATAAATCACACCTGGTCAATGTCAAATAATAAATAGAGCTGGTGAATATCGCGTGCTGCCTGATATCTCACACATCTCCAAAAAAACTTTTCAATTTCTGCTGCGCTTAAACTCGTTTTTGTAGTCGAGATACCCAAAACGGGGCAACCCAAGACATGCTCTGAACGAGTATAAATCCACAAAACAATGCCACCGGTGACAGTGGTTGTACATTGCTTAAAATTAAAATAAAGCCAACAATCATGATTGCAAACTTGCCGAGCATGCCCCGGTACATATTCAATAGAACCTGCTTTGAAGCTCTTGCCCCGGCAGTTCTAAATGACTGCCATGAGAAATAACTGCTTGCAAGCCAGCACACCAATGCACCAAGTGCGGCACTTAATGCTGCGGTTGTATCACTTACAAGCCATGCTATCAAAGCAGACACAGGTATCATAAATGCTTGCAGGTAGACCAAAGCTTTCGCTAACCGTCGGTCAATCAAGCGACTAGTTCGGCTCATTTTTACCCACTTACAGCATAAATGCTTGACAAGTTTAGCTGATGATCGTTTTTAATCGCAGGCATTATAGAGTTACACCCCTGAACATGCAATCTTTTCCCGATTGAACTATGGTTTTTTTCAATCCTCAGCCGGTTCTTGAGAGATTTTCAGGGTGTTCATTTTTTATCTGTTTATCGTGCATTTACTACACAGCGATGGGCCTGATCAGCCAGATCTTTCCACGCTACAATAAAATCCTGCTCATTACTCATACTTTCGTCGACCTTCTGGAATATGATCGGATTCAGGCTACGATACTGGGCCTGGCTGGCATGGCCTTCTGCCAGCAAACACATTTTTTGACTTGGCCGCTGCTGGTTCAGGTAACGAATCTGACTCATAGTTGGAGCAATATGTGGATCATCAGTTAAGGCACCAGCAAAGCGCAGATTAAGAGGTCTTTCCAAATATTGGTAAGCATCATGATAAGACCAGTATGGGCGTGACTGACCAGTCTGGTTATATTGTTGCGTCACTTTGAGCATACGTGCTGCGAATGCCCGTGCATTATTCCAGTAAGCCTGCCGATGTGCTGGATACTGCTGTGAACGTAAGGCCGCTATAAAAAAGCCGATACGTACCGCATTATTCGGATCAAGCCAGATATGGGTATCGACAGTATTTGGTAATGCTTTACCACGGGTATTTCGAAGTGGCAGCAGCTTTACCAATCCTGAATCCAGGATAGAGATTGCTTTAGGCTGGCTGCTCAATACCTTGTCTAAAGGAGCTTCATGAGCTTTCCCAAGCCAGATCACCAGAGAAGCATCCTGAATGGTCTTACGGTGAGCCGGCTTTAGAGTAATATCATGCCCGCTCTGATTGGCTAATAGCAGCTTGGGTTGCTCGATTCCTTGGGTAACTGCTTTACTGATCAGGTAAATAGGTTGTGTAGATGCAACCAGGTCATTTGACCAGCTTAAGGTACAACTGCATAGTGCCAGAGCAACAAGAATAAAACGTAACATGAAGAAGAAACCAAGACCCTTTAATGTTATAATATAACAATTCTACAAAAATACCTATGCCTGTTCGAAACATGCTTAGGCTTCATGTTAATATTTAATAAATTATTTTCGAGGTTTTAGCATGAGCTCATGTTCACATGGACATCATGACACATTGCACGGCGTACATGACCATCATAACGTTGAAGCACGTCTTGCTGAAGCAGAAAGCTTATGTATTGCCTCGGGTGCACGTCTTACTCCTTTACGTAAACAGGTGCTGGAACTGATTCTGAAAGCTTCCAGCCCGATGGGGGCCTATGACCTGCTGGCTAAAATGAAAAGTAATACTGACCGGCCGGCTGCTCCACCTACTGTTTACCGTACGCTAGAGTTTCTGCTGGAAAAAGGCCTTATTCACCGTTTGACTTCAATTAATGCCTATATTCCCTGTTGTCATCCAAGAGAAGGCCATCAGGCGGCTTTTCTGATCTGTACGCGCTGTCACATTGTTAAAGAGGCATCAGCACAAGGCTTGATGCAGCAGCTGGAGCAGCTGGCAGCTTCTGATCATTTTAATGCGCATCACAGTATTATCGAGATTTCAGGATTATGTCAGCAGTGCAACACCACGGCCTAAGCTCTCCCCTGCCCCTGGTTTCTCTTGAAGATATCAGTGTAAGGCTTGATGAGCTGGATATTCTTAAGCAGATTAATTTTACGCTCCATGAACGGGAGATTGTGACCCTGATCGGTCCAAACGGTGCTGGCAAGTCTACCCTGATTAAGATATTGCTAGGCATTATGCAGCCGAGTACTGGTCATGTCCGCACGGCTAAAACGCTAAAGATGTCGTATGTGCCACAAAAATTTAACCCATCACATAGCTTGCCATTGCGCGTCAAAGACTTGCTGGCTTTAGAAAACTGCTCCCAGCAGATCAAATCAGAAATCATCCGAGATACGGGTATCAGCAAGTTAGAGTTATCTAAAGTGCAACAACTTTCCGGAGGTGAACGGCAACGGGTATTACTGGCACGTGCATTACTGCGCCAGCCAGATATCCTGGTTCTGGATGAACCCATGCAAGGGCTTGACATTCAGTCTGAGGCCGAACTGTATGCCTATGTACGGAGCCTGCCGGAACGTTATGGCTGTGCAGTATTAATGGTTTCTCATGATTTGCAGTGGGTCATGCAAGGCACGCATCGTGTGGTTTGCCTCAACAAGCATATCTGTTGTAGCGGCCTGCCAGAGAATGTCCAGCAACATCCTGAATATCAGGCAATCTTTGGAACCCAACGTGTATTTTATCAGCATCATCATGACCACTGTGCGCATGGTGACCATGCTGAACCCTGTCAGCATAATGCCCGCCCACATATCCACCCTGAACCGGAAGTTTAAGTAATGATGGAATGGCTACAACTTCTGCTTCCTGCCTGGATTATGGGTACCCTGCTGGTCTTTCTGACCGCTCCACTTGGCTGTCTGATGCTGTGGCGACGGATGTCATTTTTTGCCGACACCATGGCGCATGGCACTTTACTTGGCGTTGCCGTTGCAGGTGCACTTAGCTTACCACTATGGATGGGTGTTACTTTACTGGCCTTATTACTGGTGGCAGTGTTATGGGTATTGCATGATCCGCGCTTGCCGAGTGATGCTTTACTGGCACTGTGTTCAGCGACCCTGCTCTGTTCTGGCCTGTTGTTTATCCAGCACTTGCCCAGTTTAAGGCCTGAACTGCTCAGTTATCTGTTCGGTGACCTGCTTACAATCAGCTGGAATGACTTACCTACATTTGCTGCGGTTATTCTGCTGGCACTCGCCGTGCTTTATAAATCATGGCAAGCCCAGATCCGTACTGCAATTGATCCGGATATTGCAGCCAGCGAAGGCATCCATAACCAATGGCAGCGCCTGATTTTCATGTTACTGCTGGCGCTGTTTACAGTTCTGGCATTGCGTGCCGTAGGTTCTTTACTGATGGGAGCATTACTAGTCATACCTGCGCTGACGGCACGTCTGCTTGCACATTCACCCAGACAGATGGTGATCTGGGCATTTGTGATGGCACAGATTGGAATAACGGTAGGACTATGGTCAAGTGCTGGTCTAGACATTTCGACCGGCTTAAGTATTGTACTTACTATGGCAATTTTATTTATCCTGATTTTTACTGTACAGAAGATCAGAACAAGTATTTCATAAGGCTTAAAGCCTGTATAAAATTTTGTGGGGTTTTTAATGACTGCTCAATCGGTAATCCTTCCCTTACCTTCTGACCATGCACGTTTTATCAGTTTACGTTTAAAAGATTTGTCAGTGGCTGAGCTTAAAAAGCACATCGCGCTACTGCATAGTACACGAGACCGCTTGATTACCCAGCACCCTGCTGCACAGATTAAAGCGGCCGTTGCTTTCGGTCCAGAAATATGGCTCCAGCTTTATAAAGAAATGCCTTCTGGTTTTAAACAGCTTGCTCCTCAGCAGGGTACTTTTCAGATGCCGGTGGTACCTGCCGATGTATTCATTCATATTGCCAGCGCACGTGCTGACATCTGTTTTGCCTTGAGCCAGGCATTTTTTGAGGGAATCAAAGATAAGGTTGAGGTGCTGGATGAGCGGGTATGTTTTCGCTACTTTGATGGGCGTGATATTACCGGCTTTATTGACGGTACTGAAAACCCACAATTTAATGATGACCGTGCAGAGGTTGCGCTTCTGCCTGAAGACAGTGGTGTCTTTGCAGATGGATCGTTTATTTTCGCCCAGCGTTATGCACATGACCTGGAAAAATGGAAACGTTTAAAAGTAGATACTCAAGAGCAGATCATGGGCCGTACCAAACTTGAGTCTATTGAACTGGATAATGAGGTAAAACCTGAGAATGCGCATATAGCACGTACCGTGGTAGAAGATGAAAATGGTGAGGAAATGGAGATTCTTCGTCATAGTCTCCCATATGGTGATGGGAAAGGTGATCAGGGTCTTTTCTTTATTGCTTATACTAAAGACCTTAACATTATCGATCTCATGCTGAACCGTATGTTTGGAACCAGTGGTGATGGTATTCATGACCGTTTATTACATTTTGTTACTCCACTTGATGGGGCATATTACTTTGCGCCTAGCGCAGAATTACTTGAAGTGATATTAGAGAGTTAAAAAACTGAAGGGTATATTTTTAAAGCTCTAGAGTATTTTAGAGCTTTCTTACATTTTAATAAAATTAAATTAAAAATTATTAGTCTTAAATCTAAAGTTTTGGTTAATAACTTAACTTAAAAAATATAAAAGCTATTAGCCTTATATTTATATAAAAAAGGATAATTAAATCAGTTTACCTGCTTAAAGTAAACTTTTTCTCCTTCGGAACATACTCCATAAAAAACTCCATAAGATTCATCTTTTACAGAAGGATTATTTAAATAGCTATTGCATTCTAAAATCAAATCTCCAGCATTTTTCTTAAATACTATTTTTTGCTTTTGATAATATGGAGCACCTGTATAATTATCAGCTAAATAATAGATTCCTAACTTAAAATTCTTTGATTCAGCCTGTTTAGTTGCATATCCATTCTTTATAAAATCAATCCCACCCAAGGCCAAGTTAATTTTATCAATATTTAAACTCAACTCATTATTATTATTTTTATCTACTTTAGCTTCTGCCCATCCAACTTGGACATCTTCACTATAAATATTTTTATAATATAAGGTAAAATTACCATTATTATCTTTTATATAAAACTCATCACGTGCAGGATCAAGTCTTTTAAAAAGATAATTATTCACTTTTTTTGTGGGTATAAGATGCTTACACTTCCCTGAATTTTTACAGATTTGATATGAAAAATAAAGTTTTGTATTACTTGACTTAGGCTGACCTGCCTCAGTTGTAACTGCATACATTAAACTAATTAAAAATAAAAAAAAGACTCTAATCATTATTGCATAATCTCTATATATATTTTTTTAAACAATACATTACTTTAATTAAAGTCTAAAAAATTCTTCATTTTAAATTTTATGAGAATCAAAAATATAAAAAATAGATAGCTTTAAAAGTTTCTATAATTAATACTTTTTACATTAAAATTCGACTAGTAGAAATATAATATTAATTTATTTTAATATAAGCACTTTTAGTATTAAAGTATCTATATCTTTAAGTAAAATTTTTATCTATCATAAATATTATTAATTTTCTCTCTACTTATTCCTTACATCCAACAAACCCTTACTATATATTTCTTTATTTTTAGTACATGATGCTTGTAAATCCATATCTAGATAAGTATAACGATGTAATAGCTTTTCTTCATTATTAAGCCCTCCCCAAATATTAAAATGTGAACCTTCTTTTGTAAAATATTCAGTTATAATGTTAGGGATTCCATTCCCTATCATATCAATCCTTCTAACTTTATTATTTTTATATAGAATCTAATCCTTATTTAATTCAAAGCCATAGCCTCAAACTAAATCCTTACTTCTTTTATTAATATTATAAAAATAGTTAGGCTCATCTGTAACAATAGTTAATTTTGAAACACAATCAGAATCATCATTTTTCAATACTGGTGCCACGACATCATATTTAATTTTTTCATTATCTTTATAAATAATTACAATATCTTTATTAAGAGGTTTTTCACTTATAATACCTCCTTCACCAGGATCTAATAATAAATAAATTTTATTATCTAGTTTTTCCTTAATATCCTTACTAATCTTCAATTTCTCTACTGTAGGTAGACTTTCTTGTGACTTCTCTTCTATTTTTCGCGGTTTAATAGGTTTAGTATGAGTAGTATCACTCAAATATTTAGTATCACAAGCACTTAGGCCAATAAGCACATACCTATTAATATTTTATAAATCACTTTTACTACCTTTGCATGATTAATGATATATATCTTTATTATTATATTAAATCTATATCCTGAAATTAAAAATACCACCTAAATTTACATAATTATAAAAATATTCATGTTATTTATAATTCTGGAATTTCTTTAAAATAAATTTTTTCCTTATCAGAACAAACACTATAGAACATACCTGAATAATTATTCTTCGGATCTAGGTCTTGCATATAGTTTTTACAATCAAGTAAAAGCTGCTTATTTTTCTTTATGAAAGTTAATTTTTGATATTGTCTAAAAGAATAGCCATCATAGAAGTCATTAATTTTATACATATCTCTTCTATAGTTTTTCGAGGGAACATAATTAGAGTTATCACCATTGCCTATAATATTATAGTTTCCTAAAGTTTGAAATATATTATTAGTTTCTATAATAAGATTATTTTCATTATTTGCAACTATTTTCATTTGTGCCCATCCCATTTCAACACCTTCTGAAAATATATTTTTATAGATAATGTAATTTTTATTATCTTTTATTTTTATATAAAATTCATCTACAGGAGGCTTATAAGCAAACAATGCATAACTATTTTGATATTTTATGTAATTAAATTCACTACAAACATTTTTTAAAGTGCATTTCTTATATGAATAATAAACTGTATTAGCTGTATTAGCTGTATTAGCTGTATTAGCTGTATTAGCTGTATTAGCTGTATTAGCTGTATTAGCTGTATTAGCTGTATTAGCTGTATTAGCTGTATTAGCTGTATTAGCTGTATTGAAACATCCAGAAACTAACAAAACTAGTATTAATAATAAAGTATTTTTCATTAGGTTATCTCTATATGCATCGCACCTTCTCCAGGCTCATCGCCAGAAATGAAGCCACTAATGATACCACTGTTAAGCTTAGCAATATTTTTTAGTTATATATTAAATATTTTTATATTTAACAATACAACTAATTAATTATTCTATATAAAATAATATTATAAGAAAAACTTTATATTTAAAAACAAGATATCAACTAAAGATATCCTGTTTTATTAAAAAATTAATTTAAGATTAATTTATTACCATTAAAATATACATTCTGACTACTATCTATTTTAAATGATTTAACTTCACCTAATGCCTTAGTTTTAAATAGACCATCTAAAAAATAGGATAAATATATATTTTCTTGCTCACTATCACCCTCACTATATTTTAAAACATATAAAATCTTACTACCAGCAGAAGCATTAATATAGGTTGTATCAAATCCTCTTTCATTTACAAGAAATCGAAGTTCACTATTTTTATCATTATTTGATATTTCTTTTAACCTATCATTTGTGAGTGTATTTTCTTTACACTTCACTCCATTACACATAAATTTTTTCTTTTCAAAGGCTTTGTTGCACAAAGATTTGAAATGCAAAGCGCCCCTAATTGAACCAAATTTAAGGCGTAACTTGGGTAAGTGGTCGACCTAATTCCGTAAATCTGTTGAGGACTGCTACACGTGCATGGATCTCATTCACTTGGCTATCAAAACTCCTTGCACTGAGTTTATCTCCTAATAATTTGATGCAATGCATCTTAGTTTCAACCAAACTTCGCCGATGATAGCCTGACCATTTTTTCCATAGTGTCCTGCCTAAACGTTTAATTGCTCGAAGTAATTCATTTCGCTCTAGCGAGCTACTCTTTGTATCTTTCCATGGTTTCGCATTTTTTCTAGGTGGAATCACCGCATGCGCTT
>NZ_JIBB01000039.1:0-30354 GCF_000620525.1 Acinetobacter sp. UNC436CL71CviS28 | reverse complement strand
GGGCCAAAGTTTGCTGCGGCCATGGAAGAGCATGTGCGTGAGTATGAAGTCGACATCATGAACCTGCAGAAAGTTGCCAGCATTAAAGGTGCAGAAGAAACGGCCAGTGGTCTGGTTGAAGTGACTCTGGACAATGGTGCCCGACTGGAATCTAAAACAGTGATTCTCTCTACCGGTGCACGCTGGAGACAGATGAATGTACCGGGCGAGCAGGAATATGCGACCCGTGGTGTTGCCTACTGCCCGCACTGTGACGGTCCGCTGTTCAAGGGCAAACGGGTGGCGGTGATTGGTGGCGGTAATTCCGGGGTTGAGGCAGCGATTGATCTGGCCGGTATTGTTGAGCATGTGACTCTGCTTGAGTTTGCTGATACTTTACGTGCAGATCAGGTATTGCAGGACAAGCTTGCGAGCTTGCCGAACACGACAGTAATCAAGTCTGCGTTGACCACAGAGGTGGTGGGAGACGGCTCACAGGTGACTGCGCTGCGTTATCAGGACCGGGTATCTGGAGAGGACAGGGAGATTGAACTGGCGGGTATCTTTGTACAGATTGGTCTGCTGCCGAACACTGACTTTCTGAAAGGGTCAGAAGTCGAGCTGAGTAACCGCGGTGAGATTGTGGTGAATGAGCGTAACGAGACCAATGTAAAAGGTGTATTTGCGGCGGGTGACTGTACAACGGTACCGTACAAGCAGATCATCATTGCTACAGGTGAAGGTGCAAAAGCGTCGCTTTCTGCTTTTGATTACATTATCCGCTCCGGTCAGTAATTTTTTATATATATCTTACAAGTCCTCAACAATATGTAGTCTTTATTACAACTTTTCTTTATGCTTATATTTTCCTGAATGTTTTTTAATCAACAAAAGGAAGGAAAATAAATGAAAAAGTTAATTGCTGCGTTAGGTTTAGCTTCTACAGTTCTCATTGTTGGCTGTAATAACAATAAAACTCCAGAAGCTGATGATCATGCTGCGACTGCTGGTACAACCACCGATTCGACTGCTACTGGCACAACTACAACAGACTCTACTATGGATATGAATAATACCGCAGGCGAGCGATTAGACAATACTACTGGCACAGTGGCTGATCCGGCTACAACAGGCACCGCTACAGATACAACTGGTGCAACTACAGGTACCACAACTGGTGGTACAACAGATACCATGACTAATACGGGAACTACTGGCACCACAGGTACAACTGGTGGTACCAGCGGAACTGGCAGTTCACAGTAATATTGTACTGAATATAAAAAAGCCCTTACATTGAGGGCTTTTTTATATCTAAGTTTTATCTAAAAAATCTAATAGATAACAACTCTTACAACTTTTCAACAAAGCTGAGTCGTAATACCACCCTTCTTTATGTTTAGATTTGAATAGTGAAGAAAAGTTGAAAAAATTAGAAGGATGTATACATGAAAAACTTAAATAAACTGGTAGTTGCTTTAGGCATGACTTCGGCTTTGTTCTTGGTTGGGTGTGATAAAGAAAAGTCTTCGGATATGGCGAAAGATAATGCCATGGCTAAACCCATGGACCAGATGGAAGCCCCTTCAGATGGCGTAGGTGAAAGTTTAAAGGATGCAACTAAAGCTGGTTTCGATGAGACCAGTCAGGCTACCAAAGGTGCAACCATAGCGATGGAAAAAGGCGCTAATGCAACTGCAGTAGCTACTAAAGAAGTGAGTGAGGGTGCGGGACAGGCTGCAAATGAAGCCACTGGCGAATCACGGGTAATTGACCCTGCACAAGAGCGTGAAACACGCGATAGCTCTCAGCATAATAGTCAGACCCAGTAAATTTTTTGTGGTTAAAAAGCTCCCCTTCCGGGAGCCTTTTAATTAGCCTTTAAAACTTTTTCAAGATTAATTTTTGCCTGATTTTCCAGTTTATCCTGAAAATATTCAGTTTTAAATAACGGATGGGCTTGATAAAAATGAGATAAAACTTTTTTGCGCTTTTCATGATATATACCCTCTGACACCCAGGCATATTCTTGTTGAATCTGCTGCTCATACTCAGCAAAACGGGACGGTTTACTACCTAAAATCGCCAAGTCTATATCAAGCAAGGTTTTAAGGTCCAGATCGTCATCTTCAGACAGTTCATGAGTTTGTGTTGCCAGTATCCACGAGTAAATTTTAGAGATTTGATCAATAGTCATGTAAGGTGCCAGACTCTGTTTCATTAACTCGGCACTTTTTAATTCATTTTGATCAGATTTTGGCTCATAAACCACGTCATGAAACCAGATCGCCAGCTCAACAGCCAAGGGGTCATTCACGCACATTTTTAGAGGCTGGTATAAGTCCAGACATTCTTCTATATGTTGAAGTGTATGATAATAACGCTGAGGTTCCTGATAGGCAGTAATTAATTTCTGAAGCAGGCTGTCTGATAAATACAATGCATTAGTCTGTTGAAGTTCTTGCCAGTATTGCTTAAGTCTTTCTAGCTTAGGTTGCATAAATTAGTATTCCTATTTCTTAGCTCAGCCGGACTTTTACCTTATTTTTTGATGAAAACTTATTCTATAAATAACCAATAGCCATAATTCGAATACTGGTTATTCTATACGTGAGAATATATTTAAACAGATTGCTCATCACGTTTAAAAATTAGTTCTTTAGCGCTTGAATTTACTGTGTCCAGATAATAACCCTCACTATTAAAAGCTTTTAAATCTTCTGGCTGGGTTAACTGGTTTTCTATAATAAAGCGTGCCATCAGGCCACGTGCTTTTTTGGCATAAAAACTGATGATTTTGTATTTACCATTCTTCTGGTCAAGAAAGATCGGTTTAATGATAGCAGCTTGTATTTTGTTTTCTTGCACTGCCTTGTAGTATTCATCTGATGCAAGGTTGATTAAATAGTTATGCTGGTGTTCAGTCAGTTCCTGGTTAATCTGCTGGGTAATAAGGTCTCCCCAAAACTCATACAGGTTATGTCCACGGCTGTTTTGCAGTTTGGTACCCATTTCCAGACGGTAAGGCATCATTAAATCTAGTGGCCTTAACAAGCCATATAGACCCGATAGCATTCGCAAATGTTGCTGGGCAAAATTCAGATTGTTGTGTTTCAGACTATAGGCATCCAGACCGGTATATACATCGCCTTTAAAAGCAAAAATAGCCTGTCGGGCATTACCAAAATTAAATTCTGGTGTCCAATCCTGAAAACGCGCAGTATTCAATTGGGCTATTTTCTCACTAACACTCATCAAACTGGCGATTTCTGAAGCAGACAGTTTACGACAAAAGTCTATAAGTTCTTGTGAGTGCTCAAGCAGTCTTGGTAAAGTATGTTCATCGGTAGGTAATGCAGATTCATAATCTAAGGTCTTGGCAGGGGAAATTAGAGCTAACATAAACAACCTGATCAAAAAATAATTAATCAAACTATAACAGTCGACTTATTTTAATGCCAATTTGTGTTTTTGCTGAAGTTAATCGCTAAAATACGCGATTCTCCTGCTATTTATCGTTTGTACTATGTCCGAGCAAATCTTTATTCAAGGTCCGGTGGGGCAAATTGAAGTTTTTGTTGATTATCCCCAAGGCGAAGTAAAAGGATATGCCCTCGTTTGCCACCCTCACCCTCTTCAGGGAGGCACACCTCAACATAAGGTTCCTGCACTTTTAGCCCAGATTTTATCTGAACGTGGCTGTGTGGTTTATCGTCCAAGTTTTCGTGGTTCAGGGCAAAGTACCGGAACACATGATGAAGGCTATGGCGAGACAGATGATACTTTAGCGGTACTACAACATATTCGTGCCCTACATTCCCATTTGCCATTTTATGCAGGTGGCTTCAGCTTTGGTGCTCACGTGATGGCAAAAGCTTATGATGCCTTGCCAGCAGTAGAGAGGCCTAAACAGTTGATTTTATGTGGTCTGCCTACCAATACTGTAGCCGGCTTGCGTCATTATAAAACGCCTGAAATTCAGGGAGATATCCTGTTTATTCATGGTGAAAAGGATGAAATCACCTTGTTATCGGATGCTATTAGCTGGGCTACGCCACAAAAGCATCTGATTACTATTCTGCCGGGGGCAAATCACTTTTTTACGGGCTATTTAAAACAGTTACGTATCGCGATTTCCCGTTTTTTAATCGTTGAATAAAAAATAAATAAAGGCCCGGTATATATTAATTTCGGGCCTTTTTAGATGAGTCATAAGTTTAGCTTTTCCATTCGAACTGGCTAAATGACTCATCATTTTTTAATGTAGTTTCAATAGCCTGCCCCAACTGTTTAATCACACTCTGCATTTCAATTTTTTCAAACCAGTCCTGTTCTTCGTCAGCATGTGCATTAATCCTGCAAACCAGATGCCCCTCTCCATCTTGGGCAGATTCACATGTCACAGAAATAGGTAGAGGATGACTCTCTACACTTACCGCAATTTTATCAGGCTCATTACGGCTGGCCTGGAAGCCATGCTGGACAAGACGCTTAGATAAAAGGTCAGTTACATATTCTTGGGCAATACGGCATTCATCTTGTATATGATCAGTTTGTTGATGTTCAGCACATTGGGCAGTAAATTGTAGGGTTCTCATTGGCGTTGTCCTGAAATGCTTTCTTGTTGTATGGATTTAGCATAAGCAATAAACGCACAACAGCCAAGCATTCACTTGACTGTTGTTAGACAAAAACAACATTTTTATTAAACTTTATTCGTATCTATTCACTAATCTGTATGGCAAGCCCGGCTTTATTAGCGAGTTCAGTAAAGGTCGGGAAGCTGGTGGCTACCGTTTCAGTACCCATAATATTAATTGTTCCTGAACTTCGCAGCCCTGCCATACTAAAGCTCATAGCGATCCGGTGATCATGATGTGATTCGATTTCACCGCCGGTAAAGACAGCCGACCAGTCTCCACTTTTTCCTTTACCTTCAATGATGATTCCATCTTCAGTCGGGGTGCAGTCGATGCCCATAGTTTTAAGGCCATCAGCCATTACCTGAATCCGGTCAGACTCTTTCACCCGCAGTTCGGCAGCACCAGTCAGTACTGTTTGCCCTTCTGCACAAGCTGCCGCAACAAATAGTGCCGGGAACTCATCAATTGCAAGTGGAACCTGGTCTTCAGGAATATGTATCCCCTTGAGCGTCCGGCTACCTTTGATATGAATATCAGCAATTGGCTCCCCCCCCGCAATGCGTTCATTCTCAATTGTCAGGTCAGCTCCCATCTGTTTCAGAATTTCGATAATTCCGGTACGGGTTGGATTTATACCGACTGCTTCCAGAAGTACATCCGAATTCTGAGTAATAGCAGCCCCCACCATGAAAAATGCTGCGGAAGAAATATCTGAAGGTACCTGAATCTCTGTACCGACCAGTTTGCCACCACCTATAAGTGAAATTTTATGACCTTCAGTTTTAACCTCATAGCCAAAAGCACGTAGCATACGCTCGGTATGGTCGCGGGTTGGCTCAGGTTCAGTAACTGAAGTTTCACCTTCAGCCCATAATCCCGCAAGCAGAATTCCTGACTTTACCTGAGCAGAAGGCATTGGCAAATCATAATGAATACCGTGCAATTTTTGCTGACCACTAATACTGACCGGCGGTGTACCTTTTTCACCTGTGGTTTGAATCTGGGCACCCATCAGACGTAAGGGTTTGGCAATCCGTTCCATTGGACGTTTGGATAAAGAGGCGTCACCAGTCATGACCGTATCAAATTTCTGTGCAGCCAGCATGCCAGACAGCAGACGCATGCTGGTTCCTGAATTCCCCATATAAAGTGCACTTGCCGGAGCCTTAAGTCCGTGCATACCCACCCCATGAATGGTAACCTCACCATTTTTCGGACCTTCAATACTTACGCCCATATCGCGAAAAGCCTGTAAGGTAGCTAGTGCATCTTCACCTTCCAGAAAGCCTGTGACATGAGTAGTACCTTCGGCAATTGCACCAAACATGATAGAGCGATGAGACACAGACTTGTCACCAGGTACGGTAAATTTACCCTGAAAAGTTTTGTTTCCCGGCAGAATGGTAAATTGTTGTGTCACCTTGTTTTTCTCCATCAACGGTTTTTGGGCTAACATGTGGTTAAAGTGCTGACGCGCAGCCTGAGCATGTCCCAGTAGGCCCATTAATGCCTGCGAGTCTTCATTTTCAATCATTTTTCGAATAATGCCGAGCTGCTGTTCAAAGCCATCTACTGCATTTAAAATTGCTTTTTTATTGGCAAAAAAAATGTCATGCCACATTTGAGGGTCACTGGCGGCCACACGCGAGAAATCACGAAAACCGCCGGCTGCATAACGGAAGATGTCCAGGTTATCTTCACGGCTGGCCAGTTGCTCGACCAGGTTAAATGCCATCAAATGCGGTAAATGACTGGTATGTGCCAGAACTTCATCATGTTTTTCAACATCCATGCAGATAACTTCTGCTTGCGCAGCTTCCCAGAGCTCAATCAGTTTATCAACCGCCCAGCTGGCACTACTTGGCAAAGGTGTCAGAATGACCTTGTGATTGGCAAACAGATCGACTTTACCAGCATAGACACCAGTATGCTCACTTCCTGCAATCGGATGGCCCGGTACAAAACCGGGCGGCAGATGGGTGCCGTACACTGCTTTGGCTGCCTCTACCACATTTCCTTTGGTACTGCCGACATCTGTCAGGATAGTATGTGCGCAAATATGAGGTTTGATCTGCTCAAGTATTTTCTGGGTAGCACGTACTGGTAAAGCCAGAACAATCAGGTCTGCCCCTTGTACTGCTTCTACAGGATCACTATAGCCCTGCTCAATCAGGCCCAAAGCTTTGGCATCTTCCAGTGTTTTTTGAGAACGGGTCGCGGCCACCACGTGACGGGCCAGCTTTTGAGCCACAATTACACGGGCCAGACTTGAACCAATTAGCCCAAGGCCAATAAATGCAACTTTTTCAAACAGGGGTTGGGACATAACTTCAGTTTTGCCTCAAGGGCTTTTGCCTTGTTTCAAGTGTTTAATATTTCAAGTATCGGGAAGAGTTTCAAATTTTTTCGAATAAAAATAGCTTCTCAATTTTTATCCTTTTATTCATCACTCTCTGAACTTTTGGTATATGGCAGTAATATAAAAACTACTACTGCCATGATCTAACAGGTCTCAGCTTTATAGTACAGCAACCGGATAAGAACCCAGTACACGCAGTTCTTTAACTATTGGACGGATTTCTTCGATTGCTGCCGCAACATTTTCCTGCTCGATATGGCCTTCCAGATCGATAAAGAATACATAAGCCCATTTTTCTGGCAATGCAGGACGGGTTTCAATACTGGTCAGGCTGATGTTGTGCTTGGCAAATGGAGCCAGAATTTCCAGTAAGGCACCCGCACGGTCATGAGCAGAAATCAATAGTGAAGTTTTATCATTACCGCTTTGTGGAATCTTCTCACGGCCAATCACCAGAAAACGCGTAGTATTTTCAGGATTATCCTCAATATTGCTGTGCATAATTTCAAGGTTATACAAACTGGCCGCAATATCAGAAGCAATTGCAGCTGAATGCCATTCGTTACGGATACGACGTGCAGCTTCTGCATTCGAGTTCAGCGCTACCCGCTCAACGCCCGGATAGTGTGCATCCAGCCAATGACGACACTGTGCCAGTGTTTGCTGGTGGGCATAGATTTGTTTGATACTGTCTTTACGGGTATTTTCAGATACCAGAAACTGATGATGAATACGAAGTTCTACTTCGCCAATTACATTGAGGCTTGAACCTCTAAAACAGTCCAATGTATGGTTTACAACACCTTCAGACGAGTTCTCAACAGGTACTACACCATAATGGGCACTACCTGCTTCTACCTCGCGAAAGACTTCATCAATCGTTGCAATTGGACGAACCAAGGCATCCTGTCCAAAATGTTTCAGTACGGCAGAATGGGTATAGGTACCTTCCGGCCCTAAAAAAGCGATGCTTTGTGGTGCTTCAAGAGCGAGACAGGCAGACATGATTTCACGAAACAAGCGCGCCATGGTTACGTCTGATAAAGGTCCATCATTGCGTTCCATAACTTTACGCAAGACTTGTGCTTCACGTTCAGGGCGATAAAACAACGGGTTTTCTTCAGCAGCAAACTTTGCTTCTGCAACCGCTTCGGCCAGGCTGGCACGGCGGTTAATCAGCTCTTGTAATTGCTGGTCAACAGAGTCGATTTCATTACGGATCTGTTCCAGATTGAAAGAGGATGAATTTTTCTGATCATCATGACCCATTGTTATATTGCCCTTGGAAAACATGTATACAAATTAGTATAACAATAGTTAGCTTTTAAATGTTGCGCAATCTGACTTTGATTGAAATAGATGCAAAAACAGCCAGTTGCTACTTTGGAACACCTCGTTAAATTTTCTTAGCCTTAATACTCTGGCTCTTTTTATAAAAAGAACTGTGGATGATTTGGAAAACAGATATGTAATGTGTATTGGCTCTTAATTTAATTCCATCAACTTATAAAAGTTATTTCAAAGAAAAGTTATCGGCTGATGTATTTTGCCAGTTAGCTTATTTTAATATCTCAGTCTGGCTGTCGAGTATAAATACTTCAATTTTTTATTTTTATAAGCAAATATCTGTATTCTATTTCATTTTTTTTAATGTGAGTCTCTTATATTGAGTATTTGACCTATTCAAAAATCAAGTTACTTCTATTTAATAGAATGCCTTTGTATTGGCAGATTTAATCATTGTGAAAGTTTGATAGTTCTATAATTTTAATAACAGGTCAGGTACAGACTGAATCAACAATTAAAAGGAATAATAAATGATTTATGCACAACGCCCATGGAAAAAGAACTTGCCAGCCAGCCTGCAAGACTATCAATTTGATGCCACATCCATTCCACAAAATTTAAGTGAGCTGTTTGATAAAGCAGTGCATGATTTTTCAGATGCGGCTGCATTTAGTCTGGTTCTGCCTACGGGCCTCGCAAAGACATTAAGTTTTAAGCAGATTCAGTATTATTCTGACTTGCTGGCACGTTACTTCCAGCATGAGCTTCAATTACAACCAGGTGATGTTGTAGGCTTGCAGATGCCAAATTGTCTGCATTATCCAATTGCAGTTTTTGCCTGCTGGAAAGCTGGCCTTATTATTACCAATATCAACCCGCTTTATACCGCACGCGAACTGGAGTATCAGCTTAACGACAGTCAGGCAAAAGCTTTAATAGTTTCAGACATGTTCTTAGCTACTTTTGAAAAAGTAATTGCGAAAAATAATGATCTTAAATCTCTTGCGCTGATTACAGCGAGTTTAAGTGACTTTTTTGATGCGCCGTATCAGGCGCTGATTGCTAAAAAAATAGAAACAGACGCCGAAGCTCAGGGACGTTCGCTAACACCAAGCATTGACTACTTTTCTTTTTCACAAGTTTTTAAAAAAGCAGAACAGCTACCTGAATTACAATCACAGACGACCGCAATCGCGCTGTATCAATATACAGGCGGTACAACAGGTCGCAGTAAAGGGGCGATTATTACGCATCAGAATTTACTGTCCTTGGTACGCATGACCGGAGATTATTTGCGTGCGCACAATTCAGCTTTTAATCAGCAAGACAGTATTCTGACTGCTATTCCGCTTTATCATATTTTTGCATTCAGTGTTAATTTTCTGATGTTCTTTGAAGGCGGATCGCATAATATTCTGGTTCCTTCACCGCGTCCTGTCAGCAATTTAAGGCCGGCATTTGAACAGTTTAAGATTACCTGGTTGACCGGAGTTGATACATTATATGCAGGATTACTGGCTGAAGACTGGTTTGTGCAAAATCCGCCAGAGCTCACTTGTGCCATTTCTGGCGGAACAGCACTAAGACCAGCTACAGCTGAACACTGGAAAGCTAAAATAGGTAATATTATTGAAGGGTTTGGCATGACTGAAACGAGTTGCGCAGCCATGCTGCATCCTCCAATTAGCATAATTCGTCAAGGTTCTGTCGGTTTTCCATTACCTGGTTCTGAAATTAAAATTGTAGATGTTCAGGGAAATGAAGTTCCTCTCGGTAGTGCGGGCGAACTCTGTGTAAAAGGTCCGCATATTGTGCAGGGCTATCTCAACCGGCCGGAAGAAAGTGCTGACACCTTTGTAGAGGGCTGGCTACATACAGGTGATATTGCCCAGCTCGATGAAGATGGCTTCTGTTATATTCTGGACCGTAAAAAAGATATGGTACTGGTTTCAGGTTTTAATGTTTATCCAAATGAAATCGAAGCAGTCATTGCCGAGCATCCGGACATTATTGAAGTGGCGGTTATTGGGGTGCCAGATGTACAGACTGGCGAAGCTGTGAAAGCTTATATCGCTACACGTAATCCGTCTCTATCCACTGATGAAATACTGGCGCACTGCAAAGAGCATCTTACCGCCTACAAAGTTCCAAAAGTGATAGAAATTTTACCTGAATTACCCAAGTCAACGGTAGGTAAAATCCTTCGGGCCGAGCTTCGTAATTTACAACAGCAATTGCAGAGTGCTTAATTTCACGCCACTAAAATAGAAAAGCCTGCGGAAGCAGGCTTTTTTATCTTATCTTTATTTTCCAAGCAGGCTACGCGCCACGATCTCTTTCATGATTTCATTGGTACCACCATAAATCCGCTGGATTCTGGCATCTACAAAGAAACGTGAAATCGGATATTCGGACATATAGCCATAACCACCAAACAGCTGAAGCAAGTTGTCAGCAACTTTCATCTGCATATCGGTACTAAAACTTTTTAAAGCGGCAGCTGTAGCAACATCGAGCTGGCCCTGCTGATAGAGCTCTACATTTCGCTCATAAAATGCAGCTGTAGCCAATTCATCAATCTTGGCCTGTGCCAGTACAAAGCGGGTATTCTGGAATTGAGCGATCGGCTGACCGAAAGCTTGGCGCTCCTGAACATAAGCTGTAGTTACATCAATACTGCCCCGTATAGCACCCAGAGCAGTAGCAGCTATCGCAGTACGCTCGCGTGGCAACTCCTGCATCAGATAAGCAAAGCCTTGCCCCGGCTGACCAAGTAACTGGTTTTGGGGTACTTTAATATTATCGAAGAACATCTCTGAGGTATCTTGTGAATGCAAACCGATCTTGTCCAGATTGGTTCCTTTCTTAAAACCATCCAGATGGGTATCAAGCAGTAAAAGCGAAACACCTTTAGCTCGGGCTTGTGGATCGGTTTTAGCAGCCAATACTACCAGATCTGCGTGCTGCCCATTAGAAATAAAGGTTTTGGAACCATTTAATATATAACTGTCATCTTGCAAAATTGCGTTGGTTCGCATTGACTGCAAATCAGAACCAGCCCCCGGTTCAGTCATGCCAATTGCACCCACCACTTCACCACTCACCATTTTAGGTAACCAGTACTGCTTCTGTTCCTCACTACCAATATTCAGAATATAAGGAGCAGCAATTTCTGAATGACAGGATATACCTGTCGATAGTGAACTATAACCAGCCCGGGCTGACTCTTCTACCAACATCAGTGAATAATAGGTAGGCACGCCATAGCCGCCATATTCCTCAGGTACATCTACACAGAGAAAGCCATTTTCACCTAACAGGTTCCAGACATGCCGTGGCATGATTCCGTCACGCTCCCACTGTTCATAATGGGGTGCAATATGCTCTTTCATAAAACGTCTAAAGTTATCACGGAATAATTCCAGATCGGCATCATGCTGCATGTCTTATTTCCTTTTATCAGTTTGTTAGTCAGCTTCTGTTTTACTCATGCTAGTTATTTTCCGAAAAGATGTCATGACCTGATGAGTTTTTATTGCTGTTCATAAAGCTAAAAAAAAGGAAGCCGAAGCTTCCTTTTTGTTCAAATATTTTTAAATATGTCCTGCTTTCTGCTCAAGCATCTGACGGTCTACCTCACCCGGATTAGCCAGAGCTTCATTCAGCTTGTCTTTGTCTAGCTGGCCTACCCATTTGGCAACTACAATAGTTGCCAGTGAATTACCCACCAGGTTAGTCAAGGCACGCGCTTCAGACATGAAACGGTCGATACCCAGAATGAGTGCCAGACCAGCGACAGGAATATGACCTACAGCAGACAGGGTTGCTGCCATAACAATAAAGCCCGAACCGGTTACCCCTGCTGCACCTTTAGATGAAATCAGCAGAACCAGCAGCAAGGTAATTTGATGAGTTACATCCAGCTGGGTATTGGTCGCCTGTGCAATAAAGATCGCGGCCATAGTCAGGTAAATTGAAGTACCGTCCAGATTAAATGAATAACCCGTTGGAATAACCAGACCCACTACAGACTTCTCACAACCTGCAATTTCCAGTTTCTTCAGCATACGCGGTAAAACTGACTCGGAAGAAGATGTACCTAGTACAATCAGAAGCTCCTCACGGATCAGGCGGATCATTTTAAGAATACTGAAACCGCTAATGCGTGCAATGGTTCCTAGCACGATAAAAATAAACAGCAGACAGGTAATATAGAAACAGAGAATAAGCTGACCAAGCTGAACCAGTGAACCTACACCATATTTACCAATAGTAAAAGCCATTGCACCGAAAGCACCAATCGGAGCCAGCTTCATGATCATGTTTACAATGTTAAAGAACACATGCGAGATTTGATCAATAAACTTAAGTACTGGCTTACCGGCATCACCAAGTTTGTGCAAAGCAAAACCAAACAGGATAGCAAAGAGTAATACCTGAAGAATTTCACCATTTGCAAATGCTCCAACTACAGTCTCAGGAATAATATGCAGCAGAAAATCGACTGTAGATTGCGACTCACCCGAAGCGACATATTTCTGAATACCCGCAGTATCCAGAGTTGCCGGATCAACATTCATACCTACGCCAGGCTTGGCAATATTAATTACCAGCAGACCAATCAGCAGGGCAATTGTCGAGACAATTTCGAAGTAAAGTAAGGCAACACCACCAGTCTTACCCACTGACTTCATACTTTCCATACCTGCGATACCACTTACCACAGTACAGAAAATCACAGGCGCAATAATCATCTTAATTAAACGAATAAAGCCATCACCTAACGGCTTAAGCTGTTCGCCCAAACCTGGTACCTGCTGCTCAACACCATTCATGAGGACAGTAGTACTCGGGAAGTAATGCCCCACAAGAACACCTGCGATAATCGCAATAATCACTTGAAAATAAAGTGATTTATAAATCGGTTTTTTAGCCATAACTTTTCTTCATTACATATCTCTGGACATGGTCAATACCCAGCGCAAGGTCTATCCTTAGGAATACACAGCCCTGAAATTTCATGTAAAAACAAAAAGGTAAAGAACTTTTTACCTATACAGGAAATATTCAGCATGAAAATAATTCGCCTTAAAAAACGAATTTGGGACTTAACATCAATGACTTAGACTTCAGACCTATAAATAGTAGAATCTATTAATGCAGGAGAAGATTAAATTAACTTAACAAAGTCTATCTGAGGCGGATTTTACTTGAAGGAAATATCATAATGGAATGGTTATTTTTAAGTCTGGCTAATCTGTATACAATTCCTTATTAGACATTAGTCTAACCCCACCAAAGTTTTACACACCTTGTTGTTTTATGTCATAGTGGAAAAACTTACTTATTATCTAATTAAAATTGTCAATGAACACCCGTAAAAATCTTTATAAAGAGTTTGAGCATCCTTTTGCACAATATGTCCGGATTATTGGCAAAGGAAAAAATGGTGCGAGGTCATTAACTTATGAAGAAGCCTATCAGGCATTCAGCATGATCCTCAAACAAGAAGTTCTGGATGTTCAGCTCGGTGCATTTCTGATGTTGTTACGTGTAAAAGAGGAATCTGTTGATGAGTTGGCAGGTTTTGTACAGGCTACCCGTGATCAGCTAAATTTTGCCCCTTTATCCGTTGATCTGGACTGGTCTTCATATGCCGGCAAACGAAAACATTATCCCTGGTTTCTGCTGGCAGCATTAACGCTTGCCCAGTCGGGTTATAAAGTATTTATGCATGGCGCATCAGGTCATACCCTTAACCGGCTCTATACTGAACAGGTGCTAGAATACTTAGGCTATTCCATCTGTCAAAGTGAACAGGATGTTCAATACGAACTCGAACAACATAATTTTGCCTATCTTCCCCTTGAGGCGATTTCCCCTGTCTTAAGTGATTTGATCTCGCTCAGAAATGTTATGGGCTTGCGTTCCCCTATTCATACATTGGCACGCCTGATTAATCCATTTAATGCCAAGGCTACATTACAGGCAATTTTCCATCCGGCTTATCGCAGTTCTCATCAGCAGACTGCATCACGGTTAGGCTACCAGAATAGCGCTGTCATCAAGGGTGAAGGTGGCGAATTTGAGCGTAACCCGGATGCGCGCACACTGATTTGTGGTATTAAAAATAGTGAGCTGTATGAATATGAACTGCCCAAACTGACACAAGAACGCAGCCTTGCTGAAGAAGAGTTGAATCTGGAGAAATTTAAAGCAGTCTGGGAAGGCAAACGAACTCATGTATATGGTGAAACAGCTGTCACAGAAACAATGGGAATTGCTTTATATACGATGAGTGTTTGTAGTACCTATGACGAAGCCATGTTAAAAGCTAAAGAACTATGGGCTACACGGCACTCTTCCTAAATGTAAAAAAATTATTTTGGCTTACCAATTCTGGTAGGTCAAAGTCATAACGCCCGAGTATTTTTATAAAAATTTATATATAACAATAAAGAGTAAAACATGAATAAAGAGCTATCTGCACGCGCTGTATTACAGCAGGCTGCCATAAATAGTACCCATCCTTTTCATAATGCCATTTTAGAGTTCATACAGCATCATCTTGATGAAATTGAGACATCTTACTGGCAAAAATACTTTCACACCGCTCAACCAAGCTTAATTCAAGTTGTAGAAAAACTTGAGTTTAAAAGTAATACGCTTCCAGATGATGAGCTAGACATAGAGGAGATGACATATTATGAAAACCATCTGGACTTTTCTTTGCCAGATGAAATTAGCCAATATGTAATATGCGTGGTTTTTGAAGAGGACAGCATTATTGATGTCTGTATGGAAAGCTGAAAGTTACAATAAAAAAGCTTTTACTTTGACTTAAATCTAAGGCCTCAGTAAAAGCTTTTAAGTACAAAGACTGGATTATCTTTGCCTATATATAAAGTTAAACAAAACGAATCGGTTTAAATTCTTCATCCTGTTGTGGCTCATGTGAGTCACAGTGCTCATCTTCTTTTTTGCTGCCACGGTTAATATAACCAGTGCGCTCCTCTTCAGGCAGGTGTTTAACCTCCCAGGCAATCACAGCCTGCAGACAGGTTTCACGTTGCTCCTGAGTAAGTGGCTCGCCATTTGGCCATTTGCCGATTTCAACGGCAGTTCTCAGACGTTCTACAATCTCAGGATTTAAAACGGCAAGCATCTGTTCAATATTCATGATCAATCCTGTTGATGAAAAGAGTCAAAATCCTGATTCCAGCCCAGCTTGGTACGACATGCCATATAAAAGTCATAACCAGGTGGATGCAGCAAATTTAACTTGAAGGGATATTTACGGATATGCAGGCAATCTCCGACGTTCAGGGAAACGCTGTTCTGACCGTCGGCACTCACCATTGGCATCACACGATTTTCACGTATAGCCAGTTTAATTTCACTATGTCCGCCCACAACAATTGGACGCGATGATAATGTATGGGGATGCATTGGCACCAATACAATAGCATCCATTCCCGGATGTACAATCGGGCCACCACCTGAGAGTGCGTAAGCTGTAGAACCAGTCGGTGTAGAAACAATCAGTCCATCACTATGCTGACGATAGACATACTGCCCATCAATATTCATCTCGAAATCGATCATATGAACTGACTTGCCTGAATGCAGCACAATATCGTTTAGAGCAATTGCATTATAGATGATATTGCCCTGTGACCGAATTTCCATTTCCAGAAGAAAACGGCGATCTAGCTGGAATTCTCCACGCAACACCTGATCCAGCTTAAAAATTACTTCAGAGGGTTTTATATCGGTCAAAAAACCTAAACGTCCACGGTTAACACCGATTACTGGTGTATTGTGATGGACCAGAGCACGTGCTGCGTGGAGCAGCGAACCATCTCCACCTACGACAATAACCAGATCAACAATTTCACCCAGCAGTGCCCGACTGACTGTTTGCGGATCTGTATAGGGCACCAGCTGTGCAGTTTCCTGATCAAATACCGGATGCAGACCGCGACTCACCAGGTGGTCATGAATCAAACACAAGGTCTCTACAACAGAGGATTTATCGGGACGTCCTAATAAGCCAATATTACGAAAAGTCTTATGTGTTATTTGCACGAGATCGCCGGACTCCTTTACGGTTCTTGGTTATAATAACACTATCAAAGTTGTTTTAAAAAAACATTCAAAAACCGCAACAGTAAAAGTGAGCAAGTTCCCAATTTGAGTTTATTCACAGTTTAAGCATTGCAAAATTGGTGAAAGCTTCGCATGATTAGCAAAATTTATTTGGGTAATGTCTTCCGTTTATGAAGTTTGAACGTGGTATTGGCTTGATTGCACTCATTTTTTCAGTGCTTATTATTGGGGGCTTTGTCGCCTTTGGAATATATTTAATCCGCTTAGATAATATTATCCGGGACAAATTTGAAGGACAGCGCTGGGATATTCCGGCGAAAGTTTTTGCTCGCCCTCTGGAAATCTATACCAATGCCCCGGTCAATCAGCAAGACTTTGCCCAAGAACTTAAATTGCTCGGCTATAAATCGGCAAGTAGTTATGATAAGTCAGGTTCATATGTATCTCAGGGGAATACCTTATATGTCCATACCCGGGGCTTTGATTTTGGTGATAGCGTAGAACCAGAACAGATTCTGGAATTAACTTTTAATGACCAGAAGATCAGCGAAGTACGCACAACCAAACCCTCTACAAGTGGTATTACCCGTCTGGAGCCCTTATTGATTGGCGGTATTTATCCGCAGCATAATGAAGACCGGGTTCTGATTAAACTGAACCGTGTACCAAAACCGCTCATTGAAGCTTTAATTGCGACTGAAGATCGGAACTTCTATCATCATCATGGTGTTTCAGTGCGAGGCATTGCCCGGGCTCTGGTCAGCAACCTGACTGGTGGACGCCGCCAGGGTGGATCTACTCTGACCCAGCAGTTGGTTAAAAACTTTTACCTGTCACCTGAAAAAACCTATAAACGAAAGATTAATGAAGCCCTGATGGCCATGCTCATCGAACTTCATTATGACAAAGATGAAATTCTGGAAGCATACCTGAATGAAGTAAATCTGGGCCAGAATGGTAATTATTCAATTAATGGTTACGGTCTGGCTTCCCAATTCTATTTTGGTCTGCCTTTACGTGAACTGAATATTTCACAGCAGGCTTTCCTGGTAGGCCTGGTACAGGGTCCTTCCTTATATAACCCGTGGCGTAATCCTGAAGCGGCTAAGAAACGCCGCAATGTAGTACTAAAAAACATGCAGGTGATGGGTTACTTGACTGAAGCTGAATATGAAGAAGAAAGTGCCCGCCCATTAAATGTAATTAGCAAGCCAACTTTAGGACCAGCCAAATTTCCAGATTTTCTCGATATCGTACGCCGTCAGCTACGTACCGAATATCAGGATGGCGACCTGACCAATCGAGGCTTGCGTATTTTTACAACACTTGACCCGATTGCCCAGACCCGTGTGCAGACAGCTTTCAAAAATTCTGTAGAACGTTTATCCAAGCGTAATCCAGGCCGTTTAAAAAACCTGCAGGGTGCAGTACTGATTGCTCATCCGGAGAATGGAGAACTCATAGCTGCTGTTGGTTCAACTCAGGATTTTACTGGCTTTAACCGTGCTCTTGATGCCAAACGTCAAGTAGGATCACTTTTAAAACCGGTGATCTATCTGAGTGCTATTGAGTCAGGGCGTTATACCTGGGCCAGTTCGATTCAGGATGCTGCTATCAGTATTCCAATAGATAAAAGCAAGGAATGGACACCCAAGAATTATGCGGGTGGTGAATATGGTGTAGTCAGCATGATGCAGGCGCTGGCTAACTCTTATAATCTGTCTGCTGTACGACTTGGTCAGGAATTTGGCCTCTCGACATTTACCAATCAGTTAAGAAAATTTGGAGTGACTTCAAACATTCCAGCCTTTCCGTCTATTTTCTTGGGCGCTGTCGAAATGTCGCCAATGGAAGTCATGAGTATTTATGAAAACTTCGCGACTGGTGGTTTCAAATATCCACCACGTGCCATACGTACAGTAGTAGATGCAGATGGCCGGCTATTGGACCGTTACGGACTGGATGTACAGCAGACCATCGACCCGTCGAGTGCCTATATTCTAAACTATGGCCTGCAGCAGGTCATGAACATTGGTACTGGGCGTTCTGCATATAACAGTTTTCCAGCCAGCCTTAAACTGGCCGGTAAATCAGGTACCACCAATGACACACGTGACTCATGGTTTGCAGGCTATTCAGGCAATCATCTGGCAGTAGTATGGCTAGGGCTAGACAATAACAAGGTAACGGGCCTTACTGGTTCTACAGGTGCATTGCCGGTATGGATTAATGTAATGAAACAGTTGAAACAGGAACCGGTCAATCTGCGCCAGACTGATAATGTACAGTGGCACTGGATTGACCGCGCTACCGGTTATTTATCTGCTCAGGGCTGTGAAGGTGCCATGTACATTCCTATACTGCGTCATACAGTACCACGCCGAGCTACTGCCTGTGGCCTTTCACATTATCAGGTCGAACCAGTTTACACACCTGATACCGAACATAACGACGCACCTGCGCCTGAAGAAGATAGTATCGAAAACTATATCCGTGAAAGCGAGACTGAAATGGAACAGACGTTACCGTCTTCTGAAGGCCGAATCATCTCAAGCGGAAGTTATGAAAATTAAATGCTATAGAGAAAATTTGTGAATCATATAAAACCTGGCATATTTGCCTTAGCATTGCTTGGAGTGGCTGGCTGTCAGACGGCGCCTCTACCTCAGCCTGAAGAACAGAAACTGGCACCAAGACCTGTTCCTGAAGTGCAGGCTACATCTTCGGGCGTAAAAATTACTCCGTATGAGCCGGAAGAAATTAAACGCCAGAAGGTGCAGATAGTGGTGCCTGAGCAAAAGGTTCAACAGCAGTTCAAGGATGGTCGTGAACTTCCTGCATTCCGGAAAATGATGTTGCAGACACAAACTGCTTATAAACAGGGCCAATGGTCTCAGGCTGAAAGCTATGCATTGCAAGCACAAAGACTGGCTCCTCAGTCCGCTGAAACCTTTTTGTATCTTTCAATGATTGCTAATAGACAAAACAAGCCAGCTAATGCGGAAGCACTGGCTCGCCGGGGCTTAAGCTATGCACAGAGCAATCCAATGAAAAAGCAGCTCTGGTTAAATATCTTAAAAGCGGCTCAATCTCAGAAAAACAGTAAAAGCATTCAAGAAGCCAAAACAGCTTTGAATACATTCTAGCTTCTTGACCTGTTTAAACTGGTTTCTTTACTTAGATATGACGGATTCCGGCAATACCATAGGCGCCGTACTGCCGGGCACACTCCAGATCCTCTCTAGACAATCCGCCTAGAGCAAAAACGGGCACATCGGCCTGATGAGCAAGTTCTGCAAATGCATCCCAGCCTAATGCTGGTGCTTCTGGATGAGTCGGAGTAGCCTGTACAGGGCTAATAAGTACAGCCTCGCACCCGATTTGAACAGCATGCTGTACTGAAGCAGCATCATGGCAGGCAGCAATATAACGAATCCCAATACATAGTTCGCCTTTTTTCAGAGACATCTGTTCAGACTGTTTTAAATGTACAGCAGCGATGTGATGTTGCTGTTCAACATTAAGAGACCGCCAGACTTGATAAGGCACTATTAATTTATTTAGTTGCTGAATGCTATATTCCAAAAGCCAATTTTTATCAATTTCAGCCTCTTCAGGCCGCCAGTAAAAGAGCATATCTTGAGCTAATTGCTCTATCGCTGAAAGTGCTGTACCAATCCTGATTGAATGTGGCCAATATAACCGCTCAATCACTGGCTGATTAGCAGCTGGAAAATCAAGTGTTTGTAATTTTTCACGTGTGTACCAAGCCCATGGTTTCTGAATCTGGTTTAACATCTCCTCTGGTACATGTGCAAAGAACAGATGCAAATGTACTGTAATATCGTCATATTCATGACAGATCAGGCTAAAAGGATGCCAGTCACTCAAGCCAACCCCGACTTCTTCATAAATTTCACGCCGACAGGTTTCTTCAGGAGTTTCATTCCCTTCAACTTTTCCACCTGGAAACTCATACTTGTTACCTTGGTGCTGCTTAGCTTCTCGCCAGCCAACCAATACTTTTGAACGATGAAACAATAAAGCGACAGCAACATGCACGATAGGCTTAGACATTGAATAATCCGAGATAAGCTTTTACTTAGTGTAAGCAAAAATAAGAAGTTTATAAATTCTTAAAATTCTATTTGACAGACTCATTCGATAATGATTATCATTTATTTGAATTCTTGCACACCACGGAGCTATAACAAATGAACGCACCATTCAACCTATTTGCACGCCAGACTCAAGCCAGCACTTCTCTGCCAATGCTACAATCCAGCAATCTTTTTGCACTCGGGCGTGAAATCCGTATTATGCATGCGGGTGAAGAGTACCGCTTACGTCTGACCCGCAACAATCGTTTAATTCTAACCAAATAACTATTTACAGCTTCAAAAAATAATAAACGTGGAAACAGGCAGTATGGCTCTCCCATACTGTTTTTTTATTTATATTCTATCTGATGGGCTTTTAAAAATAATAAGGTAACCTTTAAACCACCATAGTCTGAAGGGGTAAATTCGATATAGCCTCTGTGTAGTTCCATAATTTTTCGCGCTATAGAGAGGCCTAGACCTGAGCCTGATGTTCGTGTACCTAATCCACGAAAGAAACGCTCGCCTAAACGCTCTAAAGTATTTGAATCTACCCCTGCTCCGTTATCTTCAATCATTAACCGGTAGTGATGCTGCTCGTCTTTTAAGGTAATATAAACTGCACCATGTTCAGGTGCATAGCGGATTGCATTATCAATCAGGTTACGGATACAGGTAAATAAGAGTTCCTGATTTCCATATATTTCTGCGTGTGGTAATGCAGCTATTTGATGAATACTTACTTGACGCTCCTGTGCAAAAAGTTCCAGTGAGTATACAACCTCATCAATAAGTGGCTGGAGCTGTAGCAGACTACCAGGCATCTGCTGATATGCAGCAGGGTCAAGTCTGGCCAGTAATAACAAATTTTCCAACACCCGGGTACTACGGGTCACATCATTCTGAATAGCTAACAAGTCAGGAACAAGTTCAGGAATGTGGCTATATTTACGTTTTAAAACCTGTAAACGCATAGCAATTGCAGATAAGGGTGAACGCAATTCATGGGATGCATCGGCTGTGAAGCGTTGCTCGGCAGTCAATGCCCGATCCAGCCGGCTCAATAACTGATTCAGCGAATTTATAACAGGTTCAATCTCCTGTACCAATGGCTGCTGTTCAATGGGTTGTAAATCGGATGGTGACTTCTGGGCAATCGTTCGACTGAGCTTTTTTAAGGAACGCAACTGCCGCTGTATACCAAAATGACTCCATAGCCATTGAACCAGCCAGACCAGCAACAATACAACAGCGTAAATCAGAATACTTCTGATAATATCCTTAAAACGAACAGCCAAGGGCTGGATCAGTTCAGCCTTCAACTGTTTATCATTAGTCTGCGCCGTATAGCTACGCCACAAGTGACCATTTTTCCAGACCAGTCCAAAATCTTGTGGCAGGTCGTTAAAAAGCTGTTGCTGTAAGTGGGTAGAATGGGCCAGCGTACGCCCTTGCCAGTTTAGTTGATACTGAATATCAAATTCATTACTCAGTTCGTCAAGCTGTCCCGAATTCGCAGACAAATCAGAAACCAACAATGTATCTGCGAGTTCGTCCATAATCTCGTCATGAACCTGCATGGCATGATAAACAGCAATACCAATCAGCAGCAAAAAGGCCAGCAGTCCCGCCAAAATACTGCCCAGCATAGTAGTACGGATGAGTTGAGACTGTAAAGAATCTGGCTTTGCATTCATTTAGGCTTCGCCCATACGGTAACCTAAACCACGAATAGTCCTGATTGTGTGGCTACCTAACTTTTTGCGTAATTGATAAATATAGACTTCAATGGCGTTACTTTCGACTTCATCCCCCCAAGCGTAAATCGACTCTTCCAGCTGTTCACGTGTCACCACATGATTCGGATGTTGCATCAACTTATACAAAATCTGGAATTCTCTGGCTGTCAGGTCACGGCTTTCGCCTTCCTGCTGTACCGTTTTTGCTTTCGGATCCAGACAAATATTATTCCATATCAGTGTCTGGCTTTGTCCCGCTTGCAGGTTTCTCATCTGGCTACGTATACGTGCTGAAAGTTCTTCCAGGCTAAATGGCTTGACCAGATAATCATTGGCACCGAGGTCTAATCCTTCCACCCGGTCACTGATACTGTCACGGGCTGTCAGAAAAATAACAGGAGTCTGGGCCTGATGTTGTCGCAGGGTCTTTAAAATTTCATCACCACTGGCATAAGGCAACCCCCGGTCGAGCAAAATACATTCATAGTCGTGCTGTTTAAGAGCAGTCATCGCATAATCTCCCCGCTCTACCCAATCTACACTATAACCGTCCAGTTCCAGCCAGGTCTTTATACTTTCACCTTGAGAGGTATCATCTTCAACCAGTAAAATTCTCATCCTTATTTTATATCTCTGTTTTTATGTATCTTGATAGTGCCCTGAAAAGTTGAAATATTCAAAGCCCAATAAAAAAACCACATTACTAAAATGGCAAGTAATGTGGTTTCTAAGGAGGATTAACAAAACACGAAACAACTACAGCTTAAAAACTTTAAAATTTCACTGAATCTACATCAATTTCTACACGTTTAGTCGGTTTATAATCGATATCAACTTCGCCGGTCAATGTTACGGTTGTAGTTGGAGAAATAGGTTTACCTTGCCATAATTCATCATCAATATCGGCAGTAATTGTGCCAGTCCGGTCACGGAATTGATATTTCTCATCGCCTAAGGCTTTTACCACCTGACCACGCAATTGCACACGGGTATCATCTTTTGCGGTCAGTGCCTGTTTTACCGTAGTAACCTGGGCCGTTTTGATTGCTGCATGATTCACGGCAGTATTTGCCATAGCCACGCCACCAATACTTAGAGCACCTGTTAACAAAGCCAGTTTCGCCATATTCATACGCACTTTACCTCGTTTATTTACTCATTATCGAATAAGAGTATTAAAACAGCTAAAGATGAATTGAATCTTAAGAAATTAAAATTATTTTATTAATTTAAAGGCACTACGCGTAATACTTCCTCGAGTGTGGTTAAGCCTGCAATTACCTTTCGGGCGCCTGCAATACGCAATGGCTCCACCCCTTCTTTTTTGGCCTGCTGACGAATCTGATCGAGCGATGCATCAAGACTGATCTGCTGTTTGAGTGCCAGACTTACTGGCATAAACTCATAAAGACCTATTCTGCCTTTATAACCTGTGTTACGACAGACTTCACAGCCCACTGCCTGATAGACTGTATTTGGAACTTCCATAATATAGTCAAAAGTTAAATGTTCCCATTGATGTTCATTAATTTGCCCCTCTTCTTTACAGTGAGGGCATAAGGTACGAACCAAGCGCTGAGCCAATACGCCTAAGATTGTGGCTGAAGTCAAAAAAGGCTGCACACCGAGATCATGTAAACGGGTTAAGCTAGAAGGCGCGTCATTGGTATGCAAAGTTGACAAGACCAGATGCCCAGTTAAGGCTGCCTGAATTGCCATATTGGCTGTATCCTGATCTCGGATTTCGCCAACCATAATAATATCAGGGTCTTGTCGCATCAGGGCACGTACCCCGTCTGCGAAACCCAGGTCAATTCCATGATTAACCTGCATCTGGTTAAAGCTTGGCTCCAGCATCTCGATCGGGTCTTCTATGGTACAGACATTAACCTGTTCGGTTGCCAGCTGTTTTAGGGAAGAATATAGCGTTGTGGTTTTCCCTGAACCAGTCGGGCCAGTCACCAGTATAATACCGTGACTATGCTGAGTCATTTCCTGCCATGCATTAAGCAGACGCCCTTCAAAACCCAATTGCTGAAAGCTACGGACCAAGACTTCAGGGTCAAAAATCCGCATAACCAGTTTTTCCCCAAACGCCGTAGGTAAGGTCGATAAGCGCAGTTCCGTTTCCTGGCCTTTAGGTGTACGCGTCTTCAGACGGCCATCTTGCGGTTTGCGCTTTTCAGCAACATTCAGACGCCCCAAAATTTTTAACCGGGAAATTACTGCCGTCAGTGTGCTGGCCGGCATGTTGTAAATCGTATGCAATACCCCATCTATCCGAAAGCGGATTTTGCCGTTATCTTTACGTGGTTCCAGATGAATATCACTGGCTCCCTGCTCAAATGCAAACTGTAAAATCCAGTCCACCAATTTTACAATATGCTGATCATTAGCATCAGGATTCTGAGTATCACCCAGCTGTAAGAGTGCCTCTACGCCTTTATTAGTACGATCGTGTGTGCTGCTTTTTTGAGAAGAGCTGACCGCGCGGCTAACCTGATAGTATTCCACTAGATACCGCTGCAACTGTTCAGGGTTAAGGAGCACTTGCTGGATTTTTTTAGGCCTTAAGCTTCGTTCAAGATTAGTAATCCATTCAGTCATAAAAGGCTGGTCTGTACCAATCAATACCTGATCTGCCTGAACTTCAACTGCTAAAATATGATTTTTAACAGCAAATTCCTGCGACATGATTCCAGTCAGTGCAGTTACATCCGCCTTTAAAGGATCAATAACATAGAAAGGAATTTCAGCTTTTTCGGCCAGCCATTGGCATAAGCGAGTTAATGTCAGGGATAACAATGGATGCTGTTGATCTTTGAGATTAAAATTTGCAATCCATTGCAGGGGATGCCATTTAAAATGCTGTTTTTGCCGCTGGGTGGTCTGAACCAAATGTTTGTCGCGCTCGGTAATCCGGCCGTCTTTTTGTAAATGGTCCAGGCACCAGACTGTATCTATTTCAAAATTAAACTTCACTATTATATCCCCTGCATCCTTAAATACTATAACAGAGTTATTTTCTGATGCAGTACAGGGCCATATAAAATTAATGGATTGTTTATAGTTAATATAAAAAATATTATTTTTTAAAGATATAAAAAGCTTTTAGAAGTAAAGTCTTAATCTTGTAAGACAAAATATTATCACTTCTACCTTAAACTTCAATTATTATACTTAGATTATTTTAAAATCATTAATACCAGTTTTTTAATTAAATAAAATACTTTAAATTAAATAAATAACTAGCTCTTCGCCAGGTATTTACACTATAGGTTCAATGGATGAGCAATGCGAATTTCGGAAGTTTTCAGGAAGCCGGTAAAGCCGTATTAGGTTATTTGCATAAACGCTTCGGCTTCAGTTTATGGATGATTACACGGGTGGAAAGTGATAACTGGATTGTTTTACAAAGTGAAACGACGGGTTATGACATCCAGCCTGGTCAGGTCTTTCGCTGGGCAGATTCTTTTTGTGCACATATGGTTACTGGTGATGCTCCTAAAATTGTACCCCGCTCTGAAGATATACCCTTATATGCAGCGGCGCCTATTGCCAAGCAAGTCAGTATCAGAGCTTATATTGGCCAGCCGTTGCTTAATGAAGATGGCAGTCTGTTCGGCACACTCTGTGCCATTGATCCTCACCCCAAACCTGATTCAATTGTCCATGATGCTGACCTGATTGAAGTTTTCGGTGGCCTGCTTAGCCGGATTTTACAGGTTGAACTACGTGAAAATGAGCAGATCCGCCAGTATGAGCGCCTACAGGTTGAAGCTTTAAGTGATGTACTGACCGGTTTATATAACCGTCGGGCATGGGACCGGCTGGTCAATACAGAAGAAGAACGCTGTAAACGGCATGGACATCCTGCTGCGGTCTTTATTATTGATCTGAACGGTCTAAAAGAAGTAAATGACAACCTGGGGCATGTAGCAGGAGACCGTTTTATTCGACAGGCTGCTGAGATATTAAAGAATAATGCTCGTAGCAATGATATTGTTGCTCGGCTTGGCGGTGATGAATTTGGTATTCTCAGTATTGAGAACAACCAGGCAGGCGCAGAACTTCTATTGCAGCGGATGTTAAAAGCACTGGAAGAAGGTGGCGTTAGTGCCGCTGTTGGTTATGTTATGCGGCATCCCTCTAAAGGCTTATTGACTGCTGTCACAGAAGCCGATCAGAAGATGTTTGAACATAAACGCCGTATCAAATCCAATCTGAACTAATTTCAGACAAGGTCAATAATAATAATCTGCTCTGCCTGTACGCTAAAGCTAATATCAAGATAAGCAAACTTCATCTTATAAATACGTTCAGGATCTTCCTGATAAGCCGGACGTGGATCAAATGATAAAACATCATTTAACTCCTGAATAAGTTGATCGCTCAGCTCAAGCACTTGCTGTTTTATTAAAGCCTCTTCCGACCAGCTTACTTCTTTGCGAAGTGGCTCTTCCTGCGCATAACCGCTCTGTGCATGGGGAATAGCATCTGAATAGTGAATATAGGGTTTGATATCCAGAATGGGGGTGCCATCAAGCAGATCGCTTCCGGTAACATACACTCGCAGTGCTTTGCCCACTTTTTTTACTTCTTTAAGCTGTACCACTGACAGGCCCACTGGCGCTGGACGGTACATACTTCGGGTTGCAAACACCCCAAGCTTTTTATTACCCCCTAGACGTGGTGGACGCACTTGAGGCCTAAACTTATCAGTCTGGTCCTGAGACTTATTGTCATGGAACTGCCATACCAGCCATAGATGGCTAAATGCCTCAATACCTGCAAATGCCAGCAGATCATTATAGGGAGGTAACATATCAATATAGGACTCAATCTGAACCAGATTGGGCTGGCGCGGTATTCCAAACTTTTCCTGATAGGGAGATTTCATATACCCGATAATAGGGAGTGATACAGTAGGCTTCATCACTTTTGCTTATAAACACAATTAAATATATTCAGTTTATCGAGAATGTTTTTAGATTAGAATAGCAAGCTGTTTAATTTGATAGATAATTGAGACCTTTAATGGCTGCGTTTAACGTCGAAAAGATTACTCACGTTCACCACTGGAATGACACGCTATTTAGTTTTAAAACAACTCGTGATCCGAGTTTACGTTTTAAAAATGGGCAGTTTGTGATGATTGGACTTGAAGTCAATGGCAAGCCATTAATGCGAGCTTATTCTATCGCCAGTGCAAACTATGAAGAAGAACTGGAATTTTTCTCGATTAAAGTACAAGATGGTCCACTTACTTCAATTTTGCAGAAAGTTCAGGTGGGTGATGAGATTCTGGTCTCACGCAAGCCGACAGGTACACTGGTACTTGATGATCTGCTGCCAGGCAAAAATCTATGGCTACTTTCCTCAGGAACTGGCCTAGCTCCTTTCCTGTCTGTTATTCGTGATCCTGAAACTTATGAACGCTTTGAGAAAGTTATTGTTGTACATGGTACACGTTACATTTCTGAACTGGCTTATCAGGACCTGATTTTAAATGAACTACCAAATAATGAGTTTTTCCAGGACTTAGATATTCAAGATAAACTGGTGTACTACCCGACTGTAACCCGTGAAGAGTTCAAAACTCAAGGCCGTTTAACCGCTCTGATCGAATCTGGGAAAATTTTTGAAGATTTAAATCTGCCTGCATTTAATCGTGAAGATGACCGTGCAATGCTGTGCGGCAGTCCGCACTTTCTGCGTGATGTTGCCGGTTTGCTAGATCAGCATGGCCTGAAAGAATCGCCGCGTATGGGTGAAATGGGCGATTACGTTATTGAACGGGCTTTTGTTGAAAAATAAGATGAGTTAAATAAAAAACCGGGTGATAATGCCCGGTTTTTATTATAAAAAAAACTTTCTACTAAAATTTAAGATTTCATTCGCCAGACTTAAATCAGAAACTTTCTTAACCTGATAATTCTAAAAATCCCAACTGTTTTACTGGGTTGAATCCTTTTTTCAAATCCATACAATAAAGCCATATTTTATTTATGCCTTTTGCTTTATTGCCATGACTCTCTCTTACGTTACTGAACTTCTCTCTCCTGCCGGCTCACTTAAAAATATGCGTTATGCTTTTGCCTATGGTGCAGATGCAGTCTATGCAGGTCAACCACGTTACAGTCTGCGTGTTCGTAACAACGAATTTGATCATGACAACCTAAAAACAGGTATTGAAGAGGCACATCAGTTAGGTAAAAAGTTTTATGTAGTCGTGAATATTCAGCCACATAATAGCAAGCTTAAAAATTTTATACGTGATCTGGCACCTGTAGTTGCCATGAAGCCGGATGCACTCATTATGTCCGATCCGGGCCTCATCATGATGGCACGTGAACATTTTCCTGATATGCCCATTCATCTCTCTGTGCAGGCTAATGCAGTAAACTGGGCGACTGTTAAATTCTGGAAAACCATGGGGCTTACGCGCGTGATTCTATCACGTGAACTTTCTCTTGAAGAAATAGAAGAAATCAAACAAAACGTACCCGATATGGAAATTGAGGTTTTTGTACATGGTGCCCTGTGTATGGCTTATTCAGGCCGCTGCCTGCTGTCTGGTTATATGAATAAGCGTGATGCAAACCAGGGTGCATGTACCAATGCCTGTCGCTGGGAGTATAGAATTCATAATGCTATTGAAGATGAAACAGGTGACATAATTGCTCTACAAGATGTGCCTAAAGGTTGCTGTAACAAGACTGAATTAGACCAGCAACATATGCTTGGCCAGCAACAGGTTAAAGAGCCCGTACTGTTACAGCGCAATGAAGAAGATATGTTTGCAGCAGAAGAAGATGAACATGGCACCTACTTTATGAACTCGAAAGATTTGCGTGCGGTACAGCATGTAGAACGGCTAACTAAAATGGGTGTACATTCTCTCAAGATCGAAGGTCGTACCAAATCTTATTTTTACTGTGCACGCACTGCCCAGACCTATCGCAAAGCGATTGATGATGCACTGGCAGGTCGACCTTTTGATACATCACTATTTACACAGTTAGAAGGTCTGGCCAACCGGGGATATACTGAAGGCTTTCTGCGTCGACATGTACATAGTGAATATCAAAATTATACCACCGGCTCATCCCGCTTCGATCATCAGCAGTTCTGTGGTGAAGTTTTGGAGCGGAATGGTGATTACATCCAGATTGATGTAAAAAACCGTTTTACGGTGGGCGATTCTTTAGAGTTGATGACTACGCGAGGTAATATCACTTTTACTCTGGCTGAAATAAAAGACAAAAATGGGGACCTGATTATGGAAGCTAAAGGTTCAGGACATATTGTCGAGATTCCTATACCAGCAGAGGTCGATATACAATATGCCCTGCTCATTCGTAATCTTCCAAACTCGGCTGTAGATATCTCTGCCGCCTCATTAGCATATACAGCAGAATAATATGGCTCTTCATATTACGCAGCAATGTATTAACTGTGATATGTGTCTACCAGAATGCCCGAACGATGCTATTTATGAGGGTATAAAAATCTATGAAATTGATGCAGAACGCTGTACTGAATGTGTAGGATTTTATGAACAGGAAACCTGTATGGCTGTCTGTCCAATTGACTGTATCGAGCTTAATCCTCAATATATAGAAACTCAGGAACAGCTTTTGGAAAAATTTAAACATCTGAACCAGTTTAAAAAGCAAAACGAATAAAACCTTAAATACTAAAAATAGAGATTTATAGCCAAAGCTATATAACAGATAAAAGCCAAAGTGTGGGGGCACTTTGGCTTTTCTGCATTTATTCTTAATGTATTGAATATAAAAAAGGAACCTGGCTGTTAGCGAGACCAGATTCCGTAAAGAGGTAAAACATAAATAAAATTATCAAGCTGAGAAACCGGAGTCCCTCAGTTTATCTGGTTACTGACCGGAGCGGATAATGTAATCAAAAGCAGAAAGCGACGCTTTTGCACCTTCACCTGTAGCAATGATGATCTGCTTGTACGGTACCGTTGTACAGTCACCCGCCGCAAATACACCTTTTACGTTGGTCTCGTTACGCTCGTTCACCACAATCTCACCGCGGTTACTCAGCTCGACTTCTGACCCTTTCAGAAAGTCAGTGTTCGGCAGCAGACCAATCTGTACAAAGATACCCGC
>NZ_JIBB01000038.1:0-30366 GCF_000620525.1 Acinetobacter sp. UNC436CL71CviS28 | reverse complement strand
GTAACCGAGATTTAGCCACTGCAAAACGACTTAAATTAAAATTGAAGCAGTTAGGTGTAAGCTATACATGTATATCAAGTGACCATTGGGATAGCTTTGTTACGACCTTTAAAGAATGCAAACAGTTGATTGGTAAATTTTTCACTGTGGGTATAGAAGGCAATAATTGTCGATTACGGCATCGAATCAGGCGAGGCTTTAGGAGAAGCTGCAACTTCTCCAAAAAGCTTGAAAATCATTTCAAAGCCTTTGATTTAGTGTTCTTTTATATCAATAATGGATTCGTTTAATGCCAGCATACTTTTTGAAACACTACCATATCTTTTATATAGCTATGGTTGAGTTTCGCCAAATACCAGCTATCACGAAATAGGAATTCTCCCGAGTGGCTTACCCACGGTTGTATAAGAGATAAATCGATTAACCCGCCTACAGGGAAAAAAATTTTTAAGATAAAGAAATTTATAAATAATAAAATGTACTGATAAGACAAAAAATAGTTTGAGTTTTGCATCACAGAAAATTTAAATAAATATCCTCTTTATCTGAACAGATATTACTTAAAATCATCTTAAACTGACCCACTACTTCCTACTTAAAATCTTGTTTAAAGAAAATTAACCCATTCCTCCCTACAATGAATTCACTTAAATTAATTATTTGCTTAAATTTTGCTCTTGATTTTCTTGATTATTTTTAAAAATCTGAATAGTCAAATTTTAAATTTTAATTGAAAAAAGCGATTATTACATAATAACGATAAATTAATATTTTTATATTTCAATTACTTAATTTATTATTCTTTTTAAATTATAGAACATTTACTCCAGTTAGCATGTTTTTTCAACATATTTTTTTTATTTTTAAGTTCAAATAGAGCATTTACTCTTAGTTTAATTGTGCTATTTTTGTCACATGGAGTTAAGTTAGATTTTATCCCGGAAGAGGATGATCTCCAAAATTAAAAAGCATAGATCATGCACGTAAAACTTCCCGTATCTCAAGGAAAGACTAGAATGAAATTAAAAACTCTTAGCACAGCAATGATTTTAGCAATGCTACCTGCAACTGGGGTATTTGCAGCAGCTTTAGATCGTTCAGGTCAGTCGATCTCTGCATTCTTACAGCCAGGTAATTATTTTGAAGCCGGAATTTCTGTTCTTGATCCATCAGTTTCTGGTAAAGTTCAAAATAATTGGACGCCAGGAGGAGCTGCCGCACCATTAGCTCCTGCTTATCGAGGCACCTCAGTTGGCGAAATGGGTGATGATTATTATTTTCCAAGTGCAGCATTAAAATTTCAGTTAACTGATAATTTTTCATTTGGTATAATTTATGATCAGCCATTTGGAGCGAAAGCAACTTACCCTACTGATACTTATTTAAATCCTTTAGCTGGTGGTGTTTTCCATAATGGAACAGAAGGTACAGAAGTAGAAGTTAAATCAGAAAATATTACTATGCTTGTAGGTTATCAACCTATTGAAAATTTTAATATTTATGGTGGTGCTGTATACCAGTCAGTTGAAGGTAATGTTCAATTACGTGGTCTAGCATATGGCAGTACAACTGCATTAGGTCAATACAATGCTACAATGGAAGACGATAGTGCTGTAGGTTGGTTAGCGGGTATTGCTTACCAGATTCCTGAAATTGCTCTAAAAGCATCACTAACTTATCGTTCTGAAATTGATCATGATTTGAAAACAAATGAATATGGTCATAGTGATATTTTAGCTTTAGTAACGCAAAACCCTGCTGCTGCGCTTTATAATGTAAATACAAATACTAAAATTTCTACTCCTCAGTCTGTAAACCTTGATTTCCAAAGCGGTATTATGGCAGATACAGTAGCCTTTGCTAACGTACGCTGGGTCAACTGGAAGGATTTCTCAATTCGTCCACAGCAGTTTGAACGAGTTTCAAGAGCTTTAGGCGCGGCAGGTGCTACTCCTAATAATCCAAATGGCTTTGATATTGTTTCTTATACTGATGATCAAATCTCAGCTACTCTAGGCGTAGGCCGTAAATTTTCTGAACAATGGGCAGGTAACGTTTCTGTAGGTTGGGATTCAGGTGCTGGTAATCCAGTTTCTACTTTAGGCCCAACAGAAGGCTATTGGAATCTTGGTTTAGGTCTACAATTTAGCCCTGCACAAAACTACTTTATTGCGGGCGGTGTGAAATATTTCTGGTTAGGCGATGCAAAAGCTCAAGCTGCATCTGATTTCGGTTCTAATTCATATGTAGCTGATTTTGAAGATAACGATGCTTGGGGTTATGGTCTAAAAATTGGTTATCGTTTCTAAGTTAAATTATTTTAGAAAGGCTATCGCTTGCGGTAGCCTTTCTATTACTGCTCTACTATACAAATTTCAAGTGTTGCTAATTTAGCCAAAAAAATTCGGTTTTACTTGGTATATTTTTAAAACATTTACTCTAATTTTTTATTTATAAATCATTTATATACATCAGTATTCTTAGTCTTTTTACTCTAATCAAGTATGTTTCTTGCATTCATCAGTTCATTTTTTAGACCGAGCTGAGCATTTACTCTTTTTTGTTTTGTGTTACTTTCCTTCAACTTTTTTGTTACAGATGGCATCAGGGAAAGACCATGAAGCTCAATAAAATTTATTCCGCTATTCTTCTTAGCTCACTCCCTCTCACTGCGGTTAATGCGGGTGGTTTAGACCGTTCAGGTCAATCTATTCAGGCATTTTTACAGCCTGGAAACTATTTTGAGGCAGGTATTTCTATCCTTGATCCTGATGTTTCAGGTACTGACGCAAATGGGAATGTTGCTGGTGATATGGCTGGTGACTACTATTTCCCATCAGCGGCTTTGAAAATTCAGGCTACTGATAAAATTTCACTTGGTCTGATCTATGATCAGCCATTTGGTGCTGATGCCGAGTACAAAGGAAATAATAACTTTGTTGAAAACCGTATGGTTCCATTTAAAGGTGGTACTACCGTTGAAGTAGATACTCAAAACCTGAATTTTCTGATTGGCTATCAGCCTACTCAAAACTGGAATTTGTATGCAGGTGCTGTTTATCAGACAGTTGATGGTACGGTGAAATTACGCGGTAATGCTTATAGCGCCTTCAATGGATATGATTTAAAAACAGGTGAAGACGAATCGGTAGGCTGGCTGGCTGGTATTGCTTATCAAATTCCTGAGATTGCCCTAAAAGCTGCTATAACCTATCGTTCTGAAATTGAGCATGATATGAATGCTTATGAGAATTTTGGCGCGGCAGGACTCACTGGTAATCCTCGACTTGATGGTGCAATGAACCAGATTAGTGCTACTTCTGGACGTACTGAATTAACCACGCCACAGTCAGTTAATATCGATTTTCAAACGGGCATTATGGAAAATACTGTCGCATTTGCCAATGTACGATGGGTAGAATGGTCCAAGTTTGCAGTTCAACCTTATAAATTCGGCAAGTTATCGCAAGTCCTTGGTCAATCAACTCCAGCTCTTGGCAAACCAAATGGCTTTAATCTGATTGACTATAAAGATGATCAGATTTCAGCAACGGTCGGTGTAGGTCGTAAATTTAATGATCTGTGGGCAGGTAATGTATCAGTAGGTTGGGATTCTGGTGCAGGTAATCCTGTAACAACTCTAGGCCCAACTGAAGGTTACTGGAGTATAGGTACAGGCGTACGTTTTTCACCGGCTGAAAATTACTTTATTGGTGCAGGTGTAAAATACTTCTGGTTAGGTGATGCTGATGCAGTAACAGGTGCTCATACGGCGGCAGGTACTTTTGAAAGTAATCATGCTATCGCTTATGGTCTAAATATTGGTTACAAATTCTAAAAATCTCATTAGACAATTTATAGAAAAAGGGCGCTTCAAGTGCCCTTTTTTAAGCTTATTTATAAAATCTTAAGCTGGAATATCGCGCAGTGACACTGAACGGATTGCCTCTTTTAAAGCAGCGTAACCATGAATTGCCTGGAACTGCGGGAACTCAGCGATTACATTTTCTGGCGCATCAAACAGGAAACCATGGTCTGCTTCACCCAGCATGGTTGTATCATTATACGAGTCCCCTGCTGCAATTACACGAAAGTTCAGGTTGTGGAGTGCCTTTACTGCCTCACGTTTCTGGTCTGGCTGACGTAATTTATAGGCAGTGATCATGCCTTTTTCATCTGTTTCCAGCTTGTGACAAAAAATAGTAGGCCAGCCCAACTGTTGCATCAATGGATGGGCAAATTCATAGAAAGTATCAGATAAAATAATCAGCTGGAAATGGGTACGGACCCACTCTACAAATTCTTTGGCGCCGGGTAATGGACCCATATCTGCAATTACGGCCTGAATATCATTTAAGCCTAAACCATGCTGCTTTAATATATTTAAACGCTGAGTCATCAGGACATCGTAGTCAGGAATGTCTCGAGTAGTGGCTTCTAGTTCTTTAATCCCTGTTTTTTTTGCAAAGTTAATCCAGATTTCCGGGACTAATACCCCTTCAAGATCGAGACATACAATTTCCATGAATTCTCCAAGCATCATAAAAAAATCGGATTATCATAGCATTAACCCGTTATATTTTGCGCAACTGTTTATTAATCAGTTTTATTCATAAGCTTTGTAGTTAATGTGCTAAGCAGCTTATTTCATTTCCCTTAAAATGTATTGCACTTTAGTGAATATATATTTTTACAGCGTCCAAGCCTTTGAGCCAGGAGCCTTCATGACCGCTATCCCAACCATTGATATAGTGGATGCCTTGGCATCTGAATATGCTGACAAATCTCCAAGCGAGATTCTGGAACTTGCCTTGAGTCAGGAAGGTGAAATTGCTATTTCATTTTCAGGGGCTGAAGATGTAGTTCTGATTGATATGGCCTCCCGCTTGGGAAAATCATTTCGGGTATTCAGTCTGGATACTGGCCGGCTGCATTCAGAAACCTATCAGTTTATTGAAAAAGTCCGCAATCATTACAACATTGAAATTGAAATTTGTTTTCCTGAAGCAGAACCCTTACTCGATATGGTAAATCGTAAAGGCCTGTTTAGCTTCTATGTTGATGGCCATCAGGAATGCTGTGGTATTCGTAAAGTTCAGCCATTACGCAAGAAACTAGCGACTTTAGATGGCTGGATTACCGGTCAGCGTCGTGACCAGAGTCCAGGAACCCGTACTGAAATACCAGTAGTTCAGGCAGACACAGGTTTTTCTGGGCAGGGTAAACAATTAATCAAGTATAACCCGCTGGCCAACTGGTCAAGCAGTGATGTCTGGAGTTATATCCGTTTAATGGAAATTCCATATAATGCCCTGCATGAACGTGGTTTTATCTCAATCGGCTGTGAACCTTGTACTAAAGCTGTTTTACCAAATCAGCATGAACGTGAAGGGCGCTGGTGGTGGGAAGAAGCCACCCATAAAGAATGTGGTCTGCATGCTGGTAATTTAAAGAAGTAATATCAGTCAAAAAACCGCTCATACCTAACTGAGAGTCTTAACAGTTGATTGGGCGGTTTTTTATTTAACTGATGAATTCACATAAATTTATGCTGCGTCTGGACTGAAAGATTATATACTGTAACGCGTGTTCTATAATTCTAACAATGAGCAGCTCAATAAGAGCTGACAGATCCATTGCAGTGAGGCAATCAACGCTATGCGTCCATTACACCCAATTGATTTCATTTTTTTATCATTAGAAAAACGTCAACAGCCCATGCATGTAGGCGGTCTATTCCTGTTTGAAATTCCTGAACATGCACCCGCGACTTTTATACAAGATCTGGTACAGGATATTCGTAACTCAAAATCAATTCCGATACCACCCTTTAATAACCGGCTAAGTGGCCTGTTTTGGGATGAAGATGAAGAGTTTGATCTGGATCATCACTTCCGCCATATTTCACTGCCTCATCCAGGACGTATTCGCGAACTATTAGCTTATATTTCTCAAGAACATAGTACACTTATTGATCGCGCAAAACCGCTCTGGACCTGTAATATTATTGAAGGTATTGAAGGCAACCGATTTGCTATGTACTTCAAAATTCATCATGCCATGGTTGATGGAATTGCAGGAATGCGACTGGTTGAAAAATCACTATCTAAAGACCAGCAGGCTAAAAGTATTGTACCGCCATGGTGTGTAGAAGGCCCACGAGCCAAACGCCTTAAAGAAGCTAAAAAAGGAAGTACAAAGAAAATTCTTGGATTACTTAAAGACCAGTTTGAAGCTGTACCTAAAGTAATGTATGAACTGTCACAGACAGTGATGAAAGATATGGGCCGTAATCCGCACTATGTTTCTAGCTTTCAGGCACCGAAAAGTATACTCAATCAGCGGGTCAGTGCTTCACGACGTTTTGCAGCACAATCTTTTGAGTTGAACCGTTTGCGTAGTATCGCAAGTGCATTGGATGTAACTATTAATGATGTAATTCTGGCAGTGTGTTCGGGTGCTTTACTTGAATATCTTCTTAGCCAGAACAGTTTACCGGCCAAGCCATTAATTGCCATGGTTCCAGCTTCTATCCGGGATGATGACTCAGATGTGAGCAACCGGATCACCATGATTCTGGCCAATCTGGGTACACATCAGGCAGATCCACTGAAACGGCTGGAAACTATTCGCCGGAGTGTACTAAATGCTAAACAGCGCTTTAAACGGATGACATCAGGTCAGATTCTGAATTACAGCGCATTGGTATACTCTGCCGCAGGACTTAATATACTTTCAGGAATGATGCCTAAACGTCAGGCCTTTAACTTGGTAATTTCTAATGTGCCGGGTCCACGTGAACCCTTGTACTGGAATGGTGCAAAGTTGGATGCACTTTTTCCTGCTTCGATTGTACTGGATGGACAAGCTTTAAATATTACCATGACCAGTTATCTGGACAAACTCGAGGTCGGCTTAATCGCCTGTCGCAATGCATTACCCAAAATGCAGAATCTGCTTACCCATTTGGAAGATGAAATACAACGTTTTGAATCACTGATTGAAGCTGAAACGTTTGAGAAGAATCTGACTGTAACAGGTTAAAGGACAGTAGAAAATTGAGGGGCAGAATTAAGCCCCTTATTTTTTAATAGTACGGCACTGTTTTAAAAGCTGGTGACAAACCGAGCGGATCATCGCAGTAGTAATCTGGATTTCTCGACCATCATCATCAAGCATATAGCATGTATTGACTTTTTTTGAATCAAGTACGTGTTGAAAACCTTTATGAATAATTCTTTCACTAACATTCATGTCATTTACCTCATTTGCTAAGACTACATAGGGGAGAAAAGTCTTTGGCTACCCAATGCATCTAGTATTGAAAATTCATGCATGAAAGTAAAATTTCAGTTGTAACAAGGATTAAGCGAAATTCTGTTACAACTTTAGCTTAAGATGATGTCATATTGCTCTTGCGTATACAGATTTTCGACCTGGAACTTAATTACCCGATTTACAAAATGCTCTAAATCAGCCACTGCTGGTGCTTCTGCTGTTAATAGACGGTCTATGACCGCAGGATGGGCAACTACTGTAAAGCCACTTTGTGATTCAAATGCCCGAGCATAGCGCATAATTTCTCGAAATATCTCGTAACATACTGTTTCTGCTGTCTTCACATATCCCCGTCCCTGACAGGTTGGGCAAGCTTCACATAATAGATGTTCTAAAGACTCCCGAGTTCGTTTCCGGGTCATTTCTACCAGTCCCAATTCGGAAACTTGTGTAATTTTAGTTTTGGCATGATCCCGTTCCAGCATTTTTTCAAACTGGTGCATGACTTCATTGCGGTGGTTCGCTTCCTGCATGTCAATAAAATCAATAATAATGATGCCGCCCAAGTTGCGTAGTCGTAACTGCCGGACAATCACTTGAGTGGCTTCCATATTGGTTTTAAAGACCGTATCTTCAAGTGAACGGCCGCCCACATAGGAACCTGTATTAACATCAATAGTAGTCATGGCTTCAGTCTGATCAATCATCAGATAGCCACCTGATTTTAAGGCCACTCGTGTCTGCAAGGCTTTTTGCAGGTCTTCTTCGACATTATACAAGTCGAAAAGTGGGCGCTCACCTGGGTAGTGAATCAGACGATCTTGCATACCCGGTACGAACTCTTCAATAAATTCGCTCAGTTTGGTATAGATTTCCCGCGAATCAATATAGATTTTGGCAGTTTCTTCATTGGCCAGATCACGGATAACACGCTGAGGCAAAGGTAATTCTTCAAAAATCAGAGATGGGACAGTGGTAGCACGCTGTTTGCGCTGAATATATTCCCAAAGCTTGGCAAGGTAGGCCATATCTTGGGCAATATCTGCTTCATCGACGCCATCAGCTGCCGTACGCACAATTACACTACCTGGTAAATCGTGCTGTTGCTGAATTTTCTCAATCAGTGAACGCAGCCGGTCACGCTCTTCTTCTGATTCGATTCGCTGTGAAACCCCAATGTGATTTCCAAATGGCATCAGTACCAGATAGCGGGAAGGAATTGAAAGGTCAGTAGACAGCCGCGCGCCTTTAGTACCCAGCATATCTTTCATGACCTGTACCGTCAAAATCTGGCCGGGCTGTAATAATTCAAATACGTTGGGAGTAGGCTGGTTGCGGGGCCAGATCATGTCATTGATATGTAAAAAAGCTGTACGTGAAAGGCCGATATCGACAAAAGCAGCCTGCATGCCAGGCAATACACGGACTACTTTGCCTTTATAGATATTTCCCACCAGACCACGCTTGACAGTCCGTTCAACAAACAGTTCATTGACCGTACCATTTTCAACTAATGCAACCCGGCATTCCATAGGGGTAACATTAATGAGTAGCTCATCAGACATACTAAAACTCAAAACATTATAAAAATTCTTTCCAGCGGTTAATTTAGTGCCTTAACTGCTTTTAATAACTGTATTGTCTCATGTAACGGCAACCCGACCACATTGGTGTAGCTGCCAAAAATCCGGGGAATATATTGCGCTGCAATGCCCTGTATGGCATATGCACCCGCTTTGCCTTCTGGCTCTCCGGTCGCCCAATAACGCTCCATGTCATTTGGACTGAGTGTTTGAAATTCAACCTGGGTATGTACCACTATACTCGAAATCTGCCGGGATGTGGCAATACAGACCCCTGAAAAAATATCATGGTGTCTGCCAGATAATTTTGACCAGATTTCAAAGGCATGCTGCTTCGATTCAGGTTTACCAATAATGGTACCATCCAGCCCGAGACTGGTATCAGCAGCAATAATTACAGATTCAGGATATTGTGCGAGTACTGCCTGTGCTTTTTGACGAGCCAGACGCTCTACGTACTCACCGACACTTTCACCTGCTCTTGTGCTCTCGTCAATATCAGGACTGTGAATATCGAATTCCAGTCCTAATTGCCTGAGCAGCTCCTGTCGCCTTGGCGAACTTGAGGCCAGAATCAGATGCGCCATTTTCGCAGCAGGTAATAAAGGATGGGCCAGCACAAAATACTGCTAAGTAACGGTTGCCAGTGCCGTGCAATTGAAAAATGCAGCCCGGCCATAACCTGGGTGAACCAGGTAAATAGCAGATGGGCAAAAATTGCTAGCGTTGCCAGTACCCATAAATTGCCAAAGGTTAAAATCCGGCGTTCACGGGTAAACCAGCGTACGACAAAGGTGATCAGCACAAAACTGAGTGCATTCATTCCCAGGGGCGCATCACGTAGCAAGTCTGTAAAAATGCCCACTGCAAAGGCAAACCAGACACCTGTCCAGCTTGGCTGACACAATATCCAGAACAGCATGATCATCAGCATAAATAATGGCCGCCATCCGGAAATGTCATAAGACAGTGGATAGACCATTAATACTGACCCGACTATGACTGACAGGATAATGACAATCAATGGATCTTTACGCTTTTCATAACGCAACTTAGCGATTGGCATAGGGTTGCTCCATCGCTAGAGAGTCCGAAAACAGGATCACCACATGATGTCCACCAGCCAGCTGTGCAGCTGGAATCACCTGAATCTGGGCGAACTCACCTGAATTATGGCGTCTGACTTTAGATACGGTACCCACCAGATAGCCTGCCGGAAAATGTTCACCTAACCCTGAAGTATAGATTTTGTCTCCCGGTTTGATATCTGCACTGGTCGGCACGTATTCCATTTTCAGCAGCCCGAGATCGCCTGTTCCTGCCACAATGGCACGCATACCGGTCCGTTCCAGACGTACAGATAGCGAATGTTCCTTGTCCGAGAGCAACATTACACGGCTAGAATGCGGATAGACATCAATGATCTGCCCCATTACTCCACGGTCATCCAGCACAGTCTGCCCCACCTTGAGCTGATTGCTGGCTCCCCGGTTAATAATAATGATATGTCGTAAGGGATCAGCATCAGTACCGATGACTTCTGCAATTTCCATACGACCATCAATAATAAGTGGCGTATCGAGCAGACCGCGTAAACGTGTATTCTCGGCAGAGAGCTCTGACAGTTTCTGTAGACGCACCTGAGCCTGTAACAGCTCGGCCTGCATCGCAGTATTTTCACGGCGCAGCTGGGCTTCAGATTTGGTTTGTTGACTCAGCCATTCTCTCGACAACACGGGATAGCTTGCCAGTGCATAAATAGGATTATATGCAGCGTACAGGACTTCCCTGGCAGGTTGCACCACATGCGGCATGCGCCAGTCAAAAAACAGCACAATAAGGCAGGTGATCACCGCTATGATGAATGAGCGAAAAGATGGCGGTTGTCTTGAAAAAAGATTCGGTTGCACCGCCTGGTTCCTAACTTAACCTACAAACAGCATGTCATGATTCGGGTTATCGAAGAATTCGAGTACCTTACCGCCACCGCGAGTCACACAGGTCAGTGGATCTTCTGCAACCATAACAGGCAGTCCGGTTTCCTGAGCCAGCAGTTTGTCCAGATTACGCAGCAATGCACCACCGCCTGTAAGCACAATTCCGCGCTCGGCAATATCAGAGGACAGCTCTGGTGGAGTCTGTTCGAGTGCCGATTTCACTGCACTGACAATATTGGAAAGCGGATCAGCAATCGCCTGAGTAATTTCATCAGAGGTTACAGTAATTGAACGGGGAACGCCTTCAGCCAGGTTACGGCCACGCACTTCGATTTCAAGTGTTGTACCGTCTCCGATCGCCATACCCACTTCTTTCTTGATCAGTTCGGCAGTTGTTTCACCAATCACGCAACCATGTGCTTTACGCACATAATTAATGATCTGCTCATCAAAAACATCACCGCCAATACGTAAAGAATCTGCGTACACACACCCCTGTAGGGAAATAATCGCAATTTCAGTGGTACCACCACCAACATCAACCACCATAGAACCGCATGCCTGCTCAACCGGCATACCTGCACCGATTGCAGCCGCCATCGGCTCTTCAATCAGGCGGACATCACGCGCACCTGCATTAAATACCGCTTCACGGATAGCACGACGCTCAACCAGTGTCGATTTGCATGGTACACACACCACAACACGTGGTGCAGGTGGAAACAGGCGCTTCTCATGGACTTTGCCAATGAACTGGTTCAGCATGGTCTCAGTTACTTCAAAGTCGGCAATTACGCCATCTTTCATCGGACGTATGGCAGAAATATTTGCCGGGGTACGTCCAAGCATCTGTTTCGCATCCAGGCCTACGGCGGCAACAATTTTCTGTGAACCACTGTGACGGATCGCGACAACTGTCGGTTCATTCAGAATGATGCCCCGCCCTGGTGCATAAATAAGTGTATTTGCTGTACCTAAATCAATGGCTAGATCCGGCGAAAACAAGCCAATTAGTCGTTTTAGAATCACGGGTCGTTCTCAGTTAAACTTTATGTGGACGCAAGGTGGCAACTTTAACTAAATGTAGTGCGTTGAACAAGTCAATCGCTTATTATAACGCACGATATTTTGAATTTTTTAATACTGATTAGGTGATGGTATGTCTACACCGGATGCTCAGCATTCTGCAGATTTAAATGCACAAACAGTTTCAGCAATCGCCAATCTTGCACGTCTTTCGCTCAATGATACGCAATCTGCTGAATATGCTCAAAGTCTAAATAAAATTTTAGGCATGATGGATACCTTAAAAGCAATCGATACTGAGGGTGTTGAACCGCTAAAAAGTCCATTTGATCACCCTCAGCCATTACGTCAGGATGTTGTGACTGAAACCAATCATCGTGAAGAATATCAGGCAGTTGCCCCAGCTACTGAAGCGGGCCTGTATCTGGTTCCACGTGTAATTGAATAATTATCTGGTCAACTTCTGTACTTCAAAACTGAACCTAAAAGAATTTAACTCATGACTGATTTACATCGTTTATCGATTCGTGAACTTGCCGAAGGCTTAAAAACAGCCCAGTTTTCCTCGCGCGAATTGACTCAGCACTATTTAAACCGTATTGAAAAAATTGATGCGCAGGTTAACAGCTATGTCACTGTAACTGCCGAACAGGCACTGGCTCAAGCTGATGCTGCTGATGCTGCGATTAAAACCGGTACCGCAACTGTACTTACTGGCGTACCTATCGCACATAAAGATATTTTCTGTACTCAAGGTATTAAAACCACTGCCGGCTCTAAAATGCTGGACAACTTTATTTCCCCTTATGATGCTACCGTAGTTGCCAAGGGCAAATCAGCTGGTCTGGTCACACTGGGTAAAGTGAATATGGATGAATTCGCTATGGGTTCAACCTCCGAGAATTCATTTTACGGCGCGACCAAAAACCCGTGGAATTTAAGCTGTGTGCCGGGTGGATCATCGGGCGGATCGGCAGCGGCTGTGGCAGCAGATCTTGCTCCGTTTGCCACCGGCACCGATACCGGTGGTTCAATTCGTCAGCCTGCATCTTTTTGTGGTCTTACCGGTCTGAAACCTACCTATGGCCGTGTATCCCGTTTCGGAATGATTGCCTATGCCTCGTCACTGGATCAAGGTGGCCCGATGGCACGTTCTGCTGAAGACTGCGCTTATTTGATGAATGTCATGGCCGGCCATGATGAAAAAGACTCGACCTCCATGAATCAGGAAGTCGACGATTATGTAGCCAACTTGAATACAGCTTCTGTTAAAGGTTTACGTATTGGTATTCCTAAGCAGTATTTTCAGGTTGATGGGTTGAATGCTGAAGTAAAAGCGCGTGTTGAAGAGTCATTGAAAAAGCTCGAAGAAATGGGCGCGATTCTGGTTGAAATTGACCTGAACATGACTGAGGCTTACGTTCCGACTTATTATCTGATTGCTCCGGCCGAGGCCTCATCCAACCTGTCACGTTATGACGGCGTGCGTTATGGTTATCGCTGTGAAAATCCGATGGACTTGATGGATCTTTACAAACGTTCGCGTTCGGAAGGTTTTGGTACAGAAGTCCAGCGCCGGATCCTGATTGGAACCTATGCCCTGTCAGCCGGTTATTATGATGCTTACTACGTGAAAGCCCAGAAAGTTCGTCGCCTGATTCAGCAGGATTTTCTGAAAGCCTTTGAACAGGTCGATGTCATTGCGGCTCCAAGCGCACCGACTACTGCCTATCAACTGGGTGCTGCACAAGATACGGTAGCCATGTATCTGGGCGATATCTATACCCTTGCGGTCAACCTTGCCGGTCTGCCAGCTATTAATGCGCCAATTGGTTTCGATGCCAACCAGCTGCCTGTAGGCCTGCAACTGATTGGTAATTACTGGTCTGAGTCACAACTGCTGTCTGTAGTACACCAGTATCAGCAGGTAACCGACTGGCACACCCAACGTGCGGCAATTGCTGAGGAGAACGCATAATGGCTAAGAACACTGCTAAACCAAAATCTAACCTGATTGATGGTTGGGAAGTCGTTATTGGGATCGAGATTCACACTCAGCTTGCGACCAAATCTAAAATTTTCTCAGGTTCATCGACTGAATTCGGTCAAGACCCAAACACTCAAGCCAGCCTGGTTGATCTGGCCATGCCGGGCGTATTGCCAGTACTCAACAAAGAAGTGGTGGATTTAGCGATTCGCTTTGGTTTGGGTATTGATGCCTACATCGACCAAGCTTCTGTGTTTGCACGTAAAAACTACTTTTATCCGGATTCTCCAAAAGGCTACCAGATTAGCCAGATGGACAATCCGATTGTGGGCTTGGGTCATATTGACATTCAACTTGAAGATGGTACGGTTAAACGTATTGGCGTGACGCGTGCGCACCTTGAGGAAGATGCTGGTAAATCAATCCATGACCAGTTTGAAGGCATGTCAGGCATTGACTTGAACCGTGCAGGTACGCCACTTTTAGAGATCGTATCTGAACCGGATATGCGTTCTGTTGAAGAAGCCGTTGCCTACATTAAAGCGATTCACACGCTAGTGCGTTGGTTAGGGATCTCTGACGGTAACATGGCTGAGGGTTCGTTCCGTGCTGACTGTAACGTGTCTTTACGTCGTCCGGGTCAACCTTTCGGTACACGTTGTGAGCTGAAAAACCTCAACTCCTTCCGTTTCATTGAACAAGCGATTAACGTGGAAATTGAACGTCAAATGGAAATCCTTGAATGGGATGGCACCATTGAACAAGAAACACGTTTATTCGACCCTGTGAAGATGGAAACGCGTTCAATGCGTTCTAAAGAAGAAGCGAACGATTACCGCTACTTCCCTGACCCAGACTTGTTGCCTGTCATCATTGCTGACGAGCAAATCGAAGCGATTAAATCGACCATGCCTGAGCTGCCTGCTGCACGTCGTGCGCGTTTTGTAGCGGACTTTGGTGTGACTGAGTACGATGCGCACGTATTAACGCTTACGCGTGAAATGTCAGAATTCTACGAAGACGTCGTTAAGGCTGCTGGTGGCGCTGCACAAGGTAAGATTGCGGCGAACTGGGTGATGGGCGAATTCTCAGGTGCTTTAAATAAAGCTGGCTTAGAATTGGCTGATTCTCCTGTATCGGCTGAGAAATTGGGCTGTATGGTTGCACGTATTGTCGACAACACGATTAACGGTAAGATCGCGAAACAAGTGTTCGGCTTTATGTGGGAAGAAGGCAAAACTGCGGACGAGATTATTGCGGAAAAAGGCTTGAAACAGGAAACTGATACAGGCGCGATTGAAGCGATTATTAAGGAAGTTCTTACTGCCAACGAGAAGATGGTTGACGAGTATAAATCTGGTAAAGAGAAAGCCTTTAACGGTCTTGTTGGTCAAGTGATGAAAGCAGCGAAAGGTAAAGCGAACCCTGCGCAAGTCAATGAGTTGATGAAGAAATTGATTGGTTGAGGCTGATTGATTTTGGAATAGAAGACCCGCTTTAGAGCGGGTTTTTTTATTCAATATAAGTAGTGTTTAAAAGGGCCTCAGAGGTTTATGAAACATGTCGCCTACTTCTTCTTATAATATCTTTCAATGATTCTATGCCTTGTAAGAAAGTGAATAAATGACTCGACTCTAGAAGCAAAAGTGTTGTTCTTCTACCTGATGCTTCCTTAATAGCTTGGGAAGAATAACCAGACATCGAAACAAAGATGCCCATTGTGTTGTCAGCCATTTTATCAATTTTAGCTTTAAAACTATCAATGACTTCTGAACCAGTTTGGTTTTTCGTAAACTTTAATTCAACTAAATAAGTAGTCCCATCTATCGTTAATGAGCCATCTATCTGCCGACCATCTACTTTATATGGTGTCCTAGATTGAATATCAGAATAGTCTAAGGCTTCATAAAACCATTTTTCAAAATCATAACCACCTTGTTGAGTACCAACGAATGGCAGCAGGCTATAAAGTTGCTGTTGTAAACTTTCCCTATCAACAAGTGATTTTCTAATTTCATTTTGGATTTCTTTAACGTTATCTTTTGTCTTTTGCTTTTCTTGCTCTGATTTAAGATCGTCTAATTTCTGATTTATATAAGATCTTAACTCTACAACAGACTTATGCGCTTGCTGTATTTTTAAATCTGAATCCTCCCATCCACGAAGATCAGGAAAAGTTCTTTGTTCAGACAATTCATAAGCCCATTTAAGTACAACAGATTTACCTTTCTGATTTTTTGATAAGGCAGTAAATAGTCTATCTAAAAATTCACGTTTTGATTCTCCATCTCCCCAACTTGAAATTATATGTTCACTTATACCTGTATTTCTTAAAAAATTCTTTAAGGTCTGTTTTCTCCAAAAAGATCTTAATAATGCTTCGTATACAAGTAAAACTAAACGTGCATTAACCTCAAGTTCAGCAATCCCTATTATAAATTTTGCCTCTTTTTATTGATCACCTTTTAGATTAAATTATAACCCATAAAATAATGAAAATTTAAAACTGAGGGAAAGCATTATCATTTAATTTTCATAAATTTAATCCAAGCACTTCACACCAAAAACAACATGACCATTAAAAAGTATCATCTATCGCCAAACTCGAAGACTTAGGAGACGCCTAGCTCCCTCACCCCTTGCGCAGCAGTGCTGCTCATCCCAGTGGGAGAGGGAATGTCATTTGATTAATTTGATACGCGAAGTTCCCTCTCCTTTCTTAAAGGAGAGGGTTAGGGAGAGGATTATTTTTATGCTATAAAACAAAAAAGTCGCAGAAAAACAAAAATGACACCTGAACTCTTACTCACCATCATTCAAATTGCCATTGGCATATTTATAGCAGTGATCATCATTTTGCTGATGATTCCAAAAAGCCGTAAATGGATCGCTGAAATGCAACCTACACCCCACAGAAAACAACGTAGCGAAGACTTTGTCTTTGGAATGGATTTTATTCTCTACCCGATTTACTGGTTGATTAAACTCATCATCGGGATATTCAAATCATAAAGCTATTCTTAACGGAAATTTAAAATCTGCTCAAAAAATGCCACTTTTCCCATATTGGAAATTGATTAATTAGAATAGAATCTGCGCATTCTCCCATCCCCCCATTACCATGTCCAAAAACCTCGCTACCCTGATTGGCTTCAGTGCTATTTTACAGTGGTCGTCTATCGTGGGTTTACTGAAAAAAGTTAGTGCAAATATCGGTGCAGATTTAGCTGTGCTATTTATGTATAGCTTAAGTGCGGTACTACTGTTTGCCCTGTTTCGTATTCCTAACTTAAAACAAATTCCGCGTAAGTACCTCTTTGGGGCAACAGCATTATTTGTAGTGTATGAAATCTGCTTTTCCTACGCCATTGCCCTTGCCCAAAACGCACAACAAGCCATTGAAATCAGCCTAGTCAATTACCTGTGGCCGAGTATGACCATCTTGATGCTGATTCTATTTAAAGAACTGAACTTCAATAAGTGGGTGATTTTAGGTTTAGGGATTAGCCTTGCAGGCGTGTTCTATATTCAAACTGGGAATGGTGCGATTGATCTTGCTACGGTGATTAGCCATATGCAAAGTAATCCGCTCAGTTATGGACTAGCATTTGTAGGCGCAAGTTTATGGTCACTGTATTGTGTGATGACTAAAAAATACAGTCAGGGACATAACCCGATTAGCCTCTTTTTTATTGCCACCAGTCTAGTGCTGTGGCTCAAAATGCTCGTACTACATCCTGAGCAATTTGTACACATCGTTCAGATCGATGCCACAACATTGATGTATATGCTGATGGTCTCTACCGTGACAGGTTTAGGTTATGCCGCATGGAATATTGGCATTAACCGAGGCAATATCACCATGCTGGTCACGCTGTCTTATTTCAGCCCAATATTTTCATCCATCATGTCGATGTGGATTTTACAAACACCTCTATCGAAAACCTTTTGGCTTGGGGCAATCATGGTGACTTTGGGTTCTTTTGTGTGCTGGATTTCGACCAATTGGCATGAGCTTAAACAACGTTTTATCACGATGCGGTTAAGACAAACTTGAACCGCAGCTTTTTACTTATACAACTTATTTTTATCCGAGATTTTAACGGGTAACACCCAACTTATTCCAAAGATCCGGCGTCAAGAAAGTTGTTACCAGCTTATTCAAATCTACATATTTCAGAACACCATTAAGCTGCTGTTTAATTTCAGGCGTTTTAAGAATTTCTTCACCTGTAATACTGCCTAACTCTTGAAAACTATCTCCCACCGCCTGCAAACCTTCAGTCTGAATCACTGCTTTGGTCTGTGCCGAACATTGCTCTACCAGTATGCGTTGCAGCACAGTGGCCAGATTCTTATCTAATGCTTCCTTTTGTGTCGCAGTCACATTACTAAAGGCCTTTAAGTCGGGATGATTACCCAATGCCACAAAGGTCCATTGCAGAACTACGGTTTTATCGGTGGCGGTGGTCGATTTCATCAAACAGTTACTGAGCTGATCCACCGTTGGGCCAGCCAATGCAATCTGAGAGGCCCCTAGTAAGGTTGCCCCTATAAAAAGTCCGCGAAACTTGCTCAAGGATATAAGCGCCATAGTATTTCCCTGCTTTTTAATATTTGGCCAATTATATAAAACCGTTTATTTGTAGCATACTGGCTGCTGGCTTACCTATTATGACTGTGTAAATAGGTGCATTAGAAAGTTTATAGCGAAACCATGAAGATAATGTTCCAAAGACATCAAAAGTTTGTAATCCCTTAATAATAAGCGGAATACTGTAGCGTAATAACAGACTACGGCTTACGGTCAGTAAAACCGGTATATAAGGAATTGACCAGATTTTTTATATTGAAAAACCCGCCGAGGCGGGTGGAGTAAAAGCAGCTTTAATCATCTAATACGGCTTCAAAGGTCTTGAGACGTTTATAGATCGATAACAGCTCGATAATCGTTTTCCAGGACATAATCAGATACTGAAATGATTCACGGACTTTATCGAAAACATTACCAATCTGGTTGATCAGGCCCAAAGTCATCTTGCCGGCTGCAATAGCAGGGAAAAGCACGACCAGACTGTAGAGGATATCAAGCTGGCGGTACCAGGTTGCCACCAGATTAAAATAGGCGTAATGAAAATATAAACGGAAATAGTTCTGGCGTACGCGGGAAAACAGCTCTTTTAAGGTTGCCGGCTGGGCTCGGTCTGCATAGTCTTCACCATATACCAGCTCTTTACGGTAAGCTGCCTCAACTTTCTGGTTATTAAACTCAAGGCCCGGTAACTTGACACCCACCACCATGAGCAGAACCGTACCAAAGATAGCCCAGACAATGGCTGCCCAGACCAGTGAGTGTTCTACCTGCCCCACCAGCGGCAATTCCGGTACATGCCGGGAGAGCTCAAATAGGATTGGCAGGAATGCAACCAGAACCATAACCGCTTTAATCAGCTCGACCCCTAAATCTTCCATAATAGTGGCAAAACGCATGGTGTCCTCCTGAACCCGCTGTGATGCTCCTTCAACATGACGTAACCGGTCCCAATGCGCGGTATAGTATTCATTCATTGCGGTACGCCAACGAAAGATATAATGACTGGTAAAGAAAGCATTAATGACCATAATAGTCACTGCTACCATGGCAATATATAAAAAGGTCAAGGTACCCATATACAGGTCACGGATATTACCGCCACCGCTACTCAGCATTCGCTGAATTAAATCCCAGAATGGCCCATACCAGGCATTAATGGCTACACTGACCTGTACGCTAAACCAGATATTAAACAGAATAAATGCCGAGCCCCATACCGACCAGCGCTGCCAGGGATGATTTGCTTTAAATCGCCAAAAAATGGCAAAGATCGCAGTAGCTATGAAGAACCACAAATAAAACCAGAGAAATGCCGGAGACCAGAACCGGCTAACCCCAATGGGCAGTTCAGCCTGAGCATAATCTGATGGAAAGCCCAGCCAGCTTCCCCATTCCCGTCCGCCTGCTACATACCAGAGTAGCAGGTTGACCATGAACCAGAACAGCAATGACAGAAAAAATACTTTGGGTTGTGGAAAAAAAGATTTAAACATGCAACCTGTGATTCCTTTTATTTTTTATCAACGGCATTGAACTGATAAATTACACGTGTGGCTGGCCAAGTACCAGTCTCTTGATGAATGCACCGGTCATTTTTGGTTCATTGTTTTTCTATAGCAGGTTTCCAGCACTTTTTCTTTGACTGTCAGCATCAGTATTTAAGATACCAAATTACAAAAAGCAGAGCGATTGCCCTGCTTTTTTATAAGTTTATCAAGTTAGGAAACTTTTAAATTGAGTTCCTGTTGCATCATTTCACGGATTTTATATTTCTGGGCTTTGCCTGAAGCCGTTAAAGGAAAAGCTGTTACAAACCGGATATAACGCGGCACTTTCTGGTGCGAGATATGTTCCTTGCAGTACTGTCGGATAATTTCTTCACTGGTATTACTATGCGGATGCAGAATAATACAGGCGCAAAGTTCCTCACCATATTTCTGGTCAGGTACACCTACAACCTGTACATCAGACACATCGGGATGAGTATATAAAAAATCCTCTATTTCTTTAGGGAACAGGTTTTCCCCTCCCCGAATGACAACATCTTTAATACGGCCCTTAATCTGGATAAAGCCCTGCTGGTCCATTTCCGCCAGATCTCCGGTATGCATCCAGCCAGTCTGATCAATCACTTCTTTAGTTTTTTCTTCATCTTCCCAATAGCCCAGCATGACTGAATAGCCCCGGGTACATAGCTGGCCAAGTTTGCCGCGCGGTACAATCTTGCCGTTACGGTCGATAATCTTGATTTCTACGTGCGGATGTATGCGTCCCACTGTATTGACCCGGGTTTCAATCGGGTCATCTACCATACTCTGGGCACTTACCGGCGAGGTTTCAGTCATGCCATAGCATATGGTCACTTGTGACATATGCATACGGTCGATCACACGCTGCATAATCTCACGCGGACACGGACTGCCCGCCATAATTCCGGTACGCAGGCTGCTCAGGTCAAACTCGTTAAACTGCTCATGTTCCAGCATGGCAATAAACATGGTAGGCACACCGTAAGCAGCCGTACATTTTTCCTGCTCAATAGCTTTTAAACTGCTAAGTGGATTAAACACATCACATGGATAGACCATTGCAGAACCATGAGTTACACAGGCCAGATTTCCCATGACCATACCGAAACAGTGAAATAGTGGTACCGAAATACATACCCTGTCCTGCGGGGTAAGTAAAATTCGTTCACCAACAAAATAGCCATTATTCAGAATATTGTTATGGGTCAGCATGGTCCCTTTGGGGTTACCGGTAGTACCAGATGTAAACTGGATATTAATAGTTTCATCGAATTGTAATTCCTGACCGATATTTTGCAGCGCCTGCAACTGCTCTGAGGTAGGTGAAGTCAGTAAATCATCGAAACAGTGGAAAGCAGGATGAGCCTGATCATCAATTTTAATCAGATGTTTTAAATGCGGCAGTCGCTGTAATGACAGTTCACGGCTTTGAGTTTCATGCAGCTCAGGAACAATCTTGAGTAAAATTTCCTTAAAGTTACTTGTTTTGCACTGTACTGCCATAATCAGGCCAACACAGGACACCTTATTGAGCACATATTCAAGTTCATGACTGCGATAAGATGGATTCAGGTTGACCAGAATGATACCTGCCTTAGCCGTGGCAAACTGTGCAATGGTCCATTCCACACAGTTTGGTGCCCAGATTGCAAGGCGATCACCTTTTTTTAGTCCCAGCTCAAGCAGATTACAGGCAAATGCATCAACCAGTGTTCTCAATTCTGCATAACTGATGCGACGATTTTGGTGAACCGAGACAACGGCATCCTGTGCAGCATATTGCGCACATGCCTGATCAAATTTCTGTCCAATGGTCATGCCCAGTAAAGGTTGCTCACTTGCACCAGATGCATAACTTAATTGTGTATCTGTCATTGAATCCTACTCCTTGATTCATTGTCATTGTGTTTTTCAGATTGTTATTAGGGGTCGATACATGACCCCGGTTTTCATTGTGTTTTACGTATTGTTATGTGCAATTCTTTGTTCAGTTCTTTCTTATCCATACAACAGGCATGTTTTAGGTGTTAATTTTCTCCTTGTACCGGTTGAGGTGCACGAACGACTGCCTGCAGACAGAACTCAGCTACATAACGGACAAAGTCCTGCTTATCAAACTTTTTACGGCGAGCCGGGTCAATCGGCTCGACTACAGCAAAAGTCATGGCACCAACAATACACAGGGCTGCAGTATTGACATCGTCAAAACTGAAATCTCCACTTTCCTGCCCTTCTTTCAAAATATCAATAATGGCATTCTTGATTAGCTGCTTAACCCGTACACGCTCAATTTCGATAGCCACATCGACTGGTTCGAAGATGAGTGAATAAGCCAGCTGCGGTCCGGTAAGTGCGCGTTTTACAAAGGCTGTAACGGCCTTAAACAGTTTTTCTTTTGGCGGCAGGTCTTCCCGGTAGATGGACTCAAGAATGCGAATTTCCTGCATGGCAGCGTCGGTCAGGACTTCCACCAGTAACTGGTTTTTTGAATTAAAGTAACGGTAGACCAGACCGCTTGAAATACCGGCCAGTTCTGCAATGGCATTAATCTGGGCATCTTTAAATCCCCCACGAGCAGTCAGGTCACGTGTAGCCTGTAAAATGGCCAGCCGGTTCTGTGCCATCCGTTCTTCCATCAAAGAAGATCTTTTATAGTTCATAAGAAAAATATTATTTACTTCACGCCTTAAAATGAATTATAAATCATTTTATGAATAAAGGTTCACTTTTTTAAAAAATAATTGTATTGTGAACTCAGGTCACAACAAATATAGCTGCGAAATAACAAATACAGTTCTACAGGATGGTAGAGAATGAATTTACAAACAATTGATTTTGGAATAGATAATACCCTAAAGGCCCTACAGGAATCGGTTCAGAACTTTGCCAAAAAGGAAGTGGCGCCTCTTGCGGCCAAGGCCGATCAGGATAATCTGTTTCCAGCGCAACTCTGGAAAAAAATGGGTGACATGGGCCTGTTGGGCATGACCGTCTCTGAAGAGTACGGCGGCAGTAATATGGGTTATCTGGCACACATTCTGGTCATGGAAGAAATCTCGCGGGCCAGTGCATCTATTGGCCTGTCTTATGGTGCGCATTCTAACCTCTGTATCAACCAGATTCACCGTCATGGTACTGAAGCACAGAAACAGCGTTACCTTCCAAAACTGGTATCTGGTGAATATGTAGGAGCGCTGGCAATGTCTGAACCGAATGCCGGTTCGGACGTGGTAAGTATGACACTTCGTGCTGACCAGAAAGGCGACCGCTATGTATTAAATGGTTCAAAAATGTGGATCACCAATGGCGGTGATGCTGACGTATTGGTGGTCTATGCCAAAACCGATCTGCAGGCAGGTGCCAAAGGCATGACGGCCTTCTTAATTGAAAAAGACATGAAAGGCTTTAGTCATGGCCACCACCTGGACAAACTGGGGATGCGCGGCTCTAACACTTACCCTCTGTTTTTTGATGACTGTGAAGTACCTGCCGAGAATGTACTGGGTGGAGTGGGTAACGGTGTCAAGGTACTCATGAGTGGACTTGATTATGAACGTGCTGTACTAAGCGGCGGCCCACTTGGCATTATGGATGCCTGTCTGGATATTGTAATGCCCTACCTGCATGAACGTAAGCAGTTCGGTCAGGCACTAGGCGAGTTCCAGTTAATGCAAGGCAAAATTGCCGACATGTATTCGACCTGGCTGGCCTGCAAGGCTCTAGTATACAGCGTAGGTCAAGCCTGTGACCGTGCAGATCATGGCCGTGCTCTGCGTAAAGATGCAGCGAGCGCCATTTTATATTCAGCTGAAAAAGCCACTTGGATGGCCGGTGAAGCAATTCAGACTTTAGGTGGTAATGGTTATATCAATGACTTTGCTACAGGGCGTTTATGGCGCGATGCCAAACTGTATGAGATCGGTGCCGGCACTTCAGAAATCCGACGCATGCTGATTGGCCGTGAGCTGTTCAACGAAACAGCCTGATCCCTTTAACCTTAATGCACAAGGATGACTGCCATGAACCAGATTGCAATCAAGATGAATAGCCGTAGTGAAGAATTCAAACAGAATAAGCAGGCTATGCAGGAACTGGTCGATGACCTAAACCAGCTGGCTGCCAAAATCCAGTTGGGTGGTGGAGAAAAGGCCCGAGAAAAACATCTGGCCCGGGGTAAACTGCTACCACGTCAGCGTATTGAGCGCCTTCTAGATACAGGCAGCCCTTTTCTGGAAATTGGCCAGCTGGCTGCCTATGGCTTGTATGACAATGATGTACCTTCTGCTGGTGTAATTGCCGGTATTGGTCAGGTGCATGATGTACAGTGCATGATTATTGCCAATGACGCCACAGTTAAAGGTGGTACCTATTATCCGCTTACAGTCAAAAAACACCTTCGGGCCCAGGAAATTGCCGAGCAGAACCGGCTGCCCTGCATCTATCTGGTAGACTCGGGAGGAGCTTTCCTGCCACTCCAGGATGAAGTATTTCCAGACCGCGACCATTTTGGCCGGATTTTCTATAATCAGGCACAGATGTCTGCCAAAGGCATTCCGCAAATTGCAGTGGTCATGGGCAGCTGTACCGCAGGGGGTGCCTATGTACCGGCCATGTCGGATGAAACTATTATTGTGCGTAATCAGGGTACAATTTTTCTGGGTGGCCCGCCACTGGTCAAGGCAGCCACAGGCGAAGTGGTTACTAGCGAAGATCTCGGCGGTGGCGATGTCCATACCCGTCTTTCCGGTGTTGCCGACCATCTGGCTGAAAATGATCTGCATGCACTTGGAATCGCCCGCAGGATTGTAGCCAACCTGAACTGGAAAAAAGCAGCACAGCTTCAGCTAAAAGAGATTGAATCACCATTATTTGATGCCGAAGAGCTATATGGCATTATTCCGAGTGACAGCCGCAAACCTTTTGATGTACGGGAAATCATTGCACGAATTGTTGATGGTTCACGCTTCGATGAATTCAAGGCACGGTTTGGAACTACGCTTATTACAGGCTTCGCTCATCTGTATGGTATGCCAGTTGGAATTATTGCCAATAATGGCATTCTCTTTTCCGAATCTGCCCAGAAAGGCGCGCATTTTATTGAACTGTGTACACAACGCAAAATTCCACTGCTATTCATTCAGAATATTACCGGCTTTATGGTTGGCCGCCAGTATGAAAATGAAGGAATTGCCAAACATGGTGCCAAACTGGTCATGGCAGTTGCTACAGCCAAAGTTCCTAAAATCACGCTGGTAATCGGCGGCTCGTTTGGGGCCGGAAACTATGGCATGTGTGGCCGCGCATATTCACCACGTTTTATGTGGACATGGCCTAATTCACGTATATCGGTCATGGGTGGCGAGCAGGCTGCTAGTGTTCTTGCCACTTTACGCCGCGATGCCATTGAGAGCAAAGGCGAAAACTGGACTGCCGAGCAGGAAGACGAGTTCAAAAATCCGATTCGACAACAGTACGAGCGCCAGGGCCATCCTTATTATGCCTCTGCCCGACTGTGGGATGACGGGGTAATTGATCCTGCACAAAGCCGTCAGGTACTTGCACTCAGTTTGTCCGCGGCCTTGAATGCTCCAATTGAAGAAACCCATTTTGGCGTATTTCGCATGTAGGAGAGATTCATGAAGCATTTTGAACTGATTGAAATTGAAGAGCAGCCTAATGGAGCCACCTATGTCTGGCTAAACCGTCCAGAACTGCACAATGCCTTTAATGCACAATTAATTGCCGAGCTCAGCCAGTGTTTTGATGCGCTAGAGCAAAACGTGAATACTCGTGTGGTAATACTGGCAGGCCGCGGCAAAAATTTCTCTGCTGGCGCAGACCTGAACTGGATGAAAGCAGCCCGTCATTTTAGTAGTGAAGAGAACCAGCAGGATGCCATGAAGCTGGCCACCATGCTGCATAAACTGGCTCATCTTAGACAGCCCACCATTGCCCGTGTGCATGGTGCAGCACTAGGAGGCGGGTTAGGCCTGGCCTCGGCCTGTGATATATGTATTGCCAGCGAAAAAGCAATGTTTGCAACCTCTGAAGTACGTTTGGGACTGGCTCCCTCTACCATCAGTCCCTATGTAATTCGGGCTATTGGTGCGCGTCAGGCTTCACGTTACTTTTTAACTGCTGAGCGGCTTTCAGCACAGCAGGCTAAAGCCATCGGTCTGGCTCATGAAGTCTATAGTGCCGAAGCACTGGATACAGGCATTCAACAAATAATTGAACAGCTGCTATTAGGTAGCCCGCAGGCACAAACGGCCTCCAAACAACTGATCGACACTGTAGCCGAACAGGAACTGACTCCTGAACTTATGCAGCAGACCGCAACTCATATCGCAAGATTACGGCTGGGCGAAGAGGCACAAGAAGGCCTGAGTGCCTTTTTGGAAAAACGTACACCACACTGGTGCGCTTAAGGCTATTTTCCACAAAATCATAAAAAGCAGGATAAAGGATTATGTTTAAGAAAATTTTAATTGCGAACCGTGGTGAAATTGCCTGTCGTGTCATCCGTACTGCCAAGGAACTCGGCATTCAAACTGTTGCGGTTTATTCTGAAGCTGATGCCGAGGCACAGCATGTTAAACAGGCAGATGAAGCCATCTGTATTGGTCGTGCTCCAGCCAGTGAAAGTTACCTGCAAATTGAACGGATTATAGAAGCAGCACTGCTAACCGGTGCAGAAGCGGTCCATCCGGGTTATGGCTTTTTATCTGAAAATGATGATTTTGCACTAGCCTGCCAGCAAAATGGTATCGAATTTATTGGGCCGCCGGTGGAAGCAATCCGGGCAATGGGTCTAAAAGCTACCTCTAAAGCACTCATGGAAAAGGCCGGTGTGCCGTTGACACCAGGTTATCATGGCAAAAATCAGGAGCCGGATTTTTTAAAACAGCAGGCCGATGCGATTGGCTACCCGGTGCTGATTAAAGCCAGTGCAGGTGGTGGCGGTAAAGGCATGCGTCTGGTGGAACGCAGTGAAGACTTCTTAAGTTCTCTGACCTCCTGCAAGAGCGAAGCTCGATCAAGTTTTGGTAATGAAGATGTATTAATTGAACGTTATGTCACGCGCCCAAGACACATTGAGGTTCAGGTTTTTGGTGACAAGCATGGCAATTATGTTCATCTGTTTGAGCGTGACTGTTCAGTACAGCGCCGTCACCAGAAGGTTCTGGAGGAAGCCCCTGCTCCGCTGATGCCAGAAGAAAAACTTGAGGCCATGCGCCAGGCTGCGATTGACGCCGCACGCGCTGTCAACTACGTAGGTGCCGGTACAGTCGAATTTATTGTCGAGCAGGATGGTACAGCTTATTTTATGGAAATGAATACTCGCCTGCAGGTCGAACATCCGGTGACTGAAATGATTACCGGACAGGATCTGGTCGAGTGGCAGCTACGGGTTGCCTATGGTGAGCCTCTACCTAAAGCTCAGGCAGATCTTTCTATTCAAGGTCATGCCTTGGAAGCTCGGATTTATGCAGAAGATCCAGATAATGGCTTTTTACCCTCGATTGGTAAAATTCATTTTCTGCAATACCTACAGCAGAATGCACATGTGCGGGTAGATAGCGGCATTATTCAGGGCGACAGCATCAGCAGCTTTTATGACCCGATGATTGCCAAGCTGATTGTCTGGGGCAAAACCCGTCAGGATGCACTGCGCCAGATGCAGTATGCCTTGCAAAACTTTTATATTCAGGGTGTGGGTAATAATGTAGCTTTCCTGCACCGTCTGGTGGGAACTGGATCATTTAGCCAGCCAAACTTAGATACTGGACTGATCGAGCGTGAAAATATCCAGCTGTTCAGTTCAAAGCCTGAGATTAAACCATCTCTACTGGCACAAGCTGCTGTCCTCCATCTGCTTCAGCAGACGTTAAAGCACTCCCTGCCGCATGATCCTTGGCAACAGCCTAACTTCTGGCGATTGAACCAGCAGGCTAAAACCCATGTTCAGTTACGCCATCAGCAGGAAATTTATGATATTGAACTGGCTATCTTAAAACAGGGCTATCTGGTCAAGGTCTATAATCAAGATTTTAAAATTTCTGGCGAACTGACTGCATCTAATACAGCCCATCTCCAGATAGATAATCATCAACATAAGCTATGCTTTGTAAAGTGTGACTCAAGTCTGGTGCTCTTTGAACAGGCACAACCCTATGAGTTTGAAATTATTGATCCGTATGCCCATGTAGAAGGTGAGGCTGAAGAAGCAGGTAATCTTAAGGCACCTATGCCAGGCATTATTACTCAGGTACTGGTAGAGCAGTTTGCTCAGGTCAAAAAAGATGAACCGCTCATGACACTGGAAGCTATGAAAATTGAATATACCATCCGGGCACCACAGGACGGTATCATTAACAATCTGTTCTTCCAGTCGGGTGATCAGGTCGCTGCCGGTGATGAATTGCTAGATTTCTGTATTGAAGCGGAGGCCTCTGCATGAATGAAAGTATCAGGATTGTTGAAGTCGGTGCACGTGATGGCCTGCAAAATGAAAAAAGTGTGATCACTTTTCAGCAGCGTTACGAGTTTCTTACTCGCCTGATGGCAACGGGGATTAAAGCGATAGAAGTGGGCTCTTGTGTATCGGCAAAGTGGGTTCCACAAATGGCTAACAGTGATGAACTTTATGCACAGCTCCCGAAACAGGATGATATTTCACTGAGTCTGCTAACTCCTAATTTGAAAGGTTTTGAAGCCGCCCTTCAGGTGAAGTGTCAGGAAATTGCAGTTTTTACGGCAGCCTCAGAAAGCTTCACTCAGAAAAATATTAATTGTTCGATTCAGGAGAGCCTTGAACGTTTTCAAGATATTATACAACAGGCCAAACAGCATAATATTCGGGTGCGTGGTTATGTATCGTGTATGGTGGACTGCCCTTACGAGGGTGCAATTTCCCCTCAGAAAGTTGCAGAAGTTGCAAAGACTTTATATGACATGGGCTGTTATGAAGTATCGTTAGGTGAAACTATTGGAACCGCTACACCGTTAAGGGTTCGCGCAGTCTGGAAAGAATGCTTTGAACTCCTGCCAAAAGAAGCTCTAGCTGGGCACTTTCATGACACTTATGGCATGGCAATTACTAATATCTATGAGTCGATTCAGCAAGGAATCCGTAGCTTTGATTCTTCAATCTCAGGACTTGGTGGCTGTCCTTATGCCAAAGGTGCTTCAGGTAATGTTGCAACTGAAGATGTCTATTATCTGGTTAGCCAGATGGGTTTTGATACGGGTATACAGCTCGAAAAACTGATGGCAGCCGCAGACTATATTGCAGAGGTATTGCATCGGCCTAATCCGTCTAAATTTGCACAGGCCTATAAACAAAAACTTTGCACAGTATAAAGTCTATAAAAAATTAAGGATGAGGTCCTATGAATAATAAAGTTTATCCCTCAGCATCCGATGCGTTAAAAGATATTGTACAGGATGGTCAACAGATTGCTGTAGGCGGATTCGGCCTATGTGGTATTCCTGAGGCTCTGATTTCAGCTCTAAAAGAAACCGGAGTAAAAGACCTGACCTGTATTTCCAATAATGCAGGAGTAGATGACTTCGGCTTAGGAAAGCTTCTGACTACCCGTCAGATCAAGAAAATGATTTCATCCTATGTTGGAGAAAATAAAGAATTCGAGCGTCAATACCTGAGTGGTGAACTTGAAGTTGAACTTACCCCTCAAGGTACGCTGGCCGAAAAACTGCGGGCCGGCGGTGCTGGTATTCCCGCTTTTTTTACCCAGACCGGCGTAGGCACTCTCATTGCTGAAGGGAAGGAAGAGCGAGAGTTCAACGGCAAAACCTATATTCTGGAAGAATCACTGACAGCCGATATATCGCTGGTTAAAGCCTATAAAGCCGACAAAGCCGGAAATCTGGTCTTTCGCAAAACTGCACAGAACTTTAATCCGGTCTGTGCCATGGCCGGAAAAATTACTGTGGCTGAAGTTGAACAGATTGTCGAGATTGGTGAGCTGGATCCGGATGCTATTCACCTGCCGGGAATCTATGTTAACCGTATTGTACTCAATGCCACACCTGAAAAACGGATTGAACAGATGACACTGAAAACGGCGGAGGGATAAATATGGTTTGGTCACGTAATGAAATGGCACAGCGTGCCGCACAGGAGCTTGAAGACGGATTTTATGTCAACCTGGGTATTGGATTGCCGACCCTGGTCGCCAACTATATTCCAGAACAGGTCAATGTCTGGCTCCAGTCTGAAAACGGTTTACTGGGGATTGGGGAGTTTCCGACTGAAGAAACGGTGGATGCTGATCTGATCAATGCGGGTAAGCAGACCGTAACAGCCCGGCCCGGCGCTGCATTTTTCTCAAGTGCTGAATCCTTTGCCATGATTCGTGGTGGACACGTCAATATTGCGATTTTAGGGGCAATGGAAGTTTCCGAACAG
>NZ_JIBB01000037.1:0-31579 GCF_000620525.1 Acinetobacter sp. UNC436CL71CviS28 | reverse complement strand
CGTCTACGTCTAGCGAAGGTGTTATCAGAAGCATATCGAGCTTGATAAACGTCATTGATGCTATTTCTTTTAAGCTCACGATAGATCGTACTAGGATGTCTTTTAATGAGTTCAGCAAATTTTCTGGCTGAAAAGCCTTCTTTTCTTGACTCAAGCATTAATGCAGTACGATCTTCAAAGTTAAGATGATGGTATGACAATTTTATATACTCCATAAACCCTTTAAATTAATTAGGTGGTTTATGTCGCACTTCAAGTTTTACTCTGCCCTGCCTTGCGTATGTACGAGTTGAATCAGCCCGTAAATGCACTAGCGCTTGCACAACAACTCAAACAGCAAAATGTTCGAGGTGCAGGTTTAACAGATGTTACCTTTCTTGCAGGAATAGGAATTGCCAAACAGGCCTTACAGGATATGCGTACTAATGAAATGCGGTTCTTGAGTAATGACTTGACTTACCCACCTGCCAAAGAGTTAAGTGATACGATCCGTATGGCTATGCCCGTACCTGAGACGATAAATACCAAAGCTATTACTGATGAGACGATAAAAACTCGCGAAGCGCGTTCAGTAGTAAAGTCAACCAAACGTACCACCACAGCAAAGCCTTCCCGTAATAGCAACATTCGTACAGCGCCGGTGAAAGCCCGCCAAAGTACAGCAACTAAACAGCCAAATTCAGCAAGTATAAGTAAAACTGGCACGAATCCATTTGAATCACTTAAATAAATTATTCGGAATACAACATTATGGCGAAAAGAGAAAGCGTACAGAAAAAGCTTCAGCGGATTCGTCCACCACGTGTTCAGCTCACTTACGACGTTGAAATTGGTGATGGTAAAGAAGCCAAAGAATTACCTTTTGTAGTTGGAGTAGTAGGGGATTTTTCTGCTGCTTCTGAACTGGAAAAGACTAAATTAAAAGATAAGAAATTCATTAATGTTGATCTGGATAACATTGATGAAGTCATGGAGTCACTTGCTCCACGTGCTGCTTTTCAGGTAAATAACACTCTGACTGAGGAGGGCGGCCGCATGTCTGTAGAATTGATATTTAAGTCTATGAAGGATTTTCGGCCGGAGCAGGTGGCTCAGCAGGTAGGACCTTTGCGCAAACTTGTGGAAGCGCGTGAACGTTTGACAGATTTGCGTAACAAGATATCCAATAGTGAAAAGCTTGAAGACTTACTGGATGAAGTACTTAAAAGTACTGACCAGATACGTAAACTGAGCGCGGAGGCTGAACATGAATAATACTCAGGCAGCTACTGCATTTGCTCTGGAAAATGAACCGGTCAATCTGCTGGACTCTATTGTTGAACAAAGCCGCATTGCGCGAAATGAAGAAGAACATGACCGTGCTAAAAGCCTGATTGGCGAGCTGGCAAAAGAAGTAATGGCAGGAACCATTACAGTATCTGAAAATATGACGCTTTCAATTGACAAGCGTATTGCAGAAATTGATGCACTGATTTCCGGCCAGCTTAGCCAGATCATGCACAATGAACAATTTCAGAAGATCGAGTCGACTTGGCGCGGGTTATATTATTTTTGCCAAGAAACACCTTCTAATCCGATGATCAAAATCCGGATGCTGAATACTACTAAGAAGGAACTGGTAAAAGATTTTCAGGGTGCAACTGATTTTGACCAGAGCACATTGTTTAAAAAGATTTATGAAGAGGAATATGGCTCCTTCGGTGGTGCTCCATATGCAGCCCTGATCGGTGATTTTGAATTTGACCGTACTCCTTCAGACATGTATCTGCTTGAGCAGATCTCTCATATCGCTGCTGCAGCACATGCACCTTTTATTTCCGCAGCCAGTCCAAGTATTCTGGGTCTTGAGTCATTTACTGATATTGACCGTCCAAGAGATGTCTCCAAAATTTTTGAAACTGCTGAATATGTACAATGGCGTTCCTTTCGGGATAGTGAAGATGCGCGCTATGTTGCTCTAACTATGCCACGCGTATTGGGACGTTTGCCTTATCATCCTAAAGAGGGTACTGCAACAGAGGGTTTTAATTTCGCTGAGGAAGTATCTGGTCAGCATCATGACGAATATTTATGGATGAATGCAGCCTATGCATTCGGTACGCGTCTGACAAATGCTTTTGATTTATATGGCTGGTGTGCAGCAATTCGCGGTGTAGAAGGCGGTGGCCTGGTAGAAGGACTGCCTGTGCACACTTTTAAGACCCCAGATGGCGAAGTGTTACTCAAGTGCCCAACAGAAATAGCCATTACTGACCGACGTGAAAAAGAGTTAAGCGACCTTGGTTTTATCCCGCTGGTTCACTGCAAAAATACAGATTATGCAGCTTTCTTTGGTGCCCAGTCAGCTCAGAAACCAAAAAAATATGACAACGATACAGCTAATGCAAATTCTGCACTGTCTAGCCAGATCCAATACATCATGGCCGTATCACGTATTGCTCACTATCTAAAAGCAATGATGCGTGACAAGGTCGGCAGCTTTGCTTCGGCAGGTAATGTAGAGGCATTTCTAAATGAATGGCTATCGCAGTACGTATTACTTGATGATGGTGCATCACAAGAAGCCAAGGCACAGTATCCGCTTCGTGAAGCATCAGTAAAAGTTGTAGAAGATCCGGCGCAACCGGGACACTACAAGTCGGTGGTCTTTTTAAGACCGCATTTCCAGCTGGATGAGTTGTCTGTTTCTTTGCGACTCGTGACTGAATTACCCCAGTCTTCCAACTAAAAAGAACCTAACCACATAATAACTTTAAATTAAAAGAGGAAGTTTATTAAATGAAAGATATTTATATCGAATTTAGAGGTAAATATAAAGTAGATGGTGAGTCACGTGACAGTGAGCATAAGGGATGGCTTGAGGTTAACTCTTGGTCTCATAATATTCGTCAGCCTAAATCTGCAACTTCAAGTAGTGTAGGGGGGCATACGGCTGAACGTGTTGAGCATTCAGACATGATATTTGTAAAAGATCTGGATGCAACCAGCCCTAAATTATGGGAAGCATGTTCTGCGGGCTATACCTTTGATGAAGTACAGATTGACTTTTATCGGGCCAATGGCGATAAACGTATTAAATATCTGCAAATCAAGTTAAAGCATGTACTTGTTTCAAGCGTAACACCCACTGTAAATGAAGAGGGTGTGCCAACAGAAGCGTTTGGTCTGAAATATGCCGCTGTTGAGTGGACTTATAACCAACAGGATATTAATGGTACAGCAAAAGGCGCAGTTACTAAGAAATGGTCACTTTCTAATAATACAGCATCTTACGCTGCATAATAGTCAAGTGATTACCCTGAATAGAGGTTAACACCTGGTTAACCTCTATTTCTATTAAGCTTTTATTTATAACTAAAAAATGAATCTAGACCATTTATACCCTTATGGATTCCGTTCGACATTGTTTGATCGCCTGATTCCAGAGCAAGACCGCTATTTACAGGGACTTTCAATCCAGCAGTTACGGGAATCTGTTGCTCATGATCTAGAAGATTTATTAAACAGCCGTGTGGCAAAATTTGATCAAGAGATGGCAGCTTATCCACTGGCCCGTAAATCTGTTTTACAGTTTGGGATTATTGACTTTGTGGGACTTTCTACAGCTAATCCACTGGATCGGGAGACAATTTGTCATTCTATCGAGCAGTCTATTGAAGCACATGAGCCACGTCTTAAGCAGGTCAAAGTAGAAATGTTACTTGATGGGCATAATATGGGGTCACTTTGCTTGAGCATTCAGGCTTATTTAAATATTTATCCTCTATATGAACCTGTACTTTTTGATGCTTTATTAAAACCAACAACACAACAATACGTTATCTCTGCAAGAACTTAATGTGGGCCTCCTGTGATAGAACAACTCTTACCGTATTATGAAAAGCAATTACAAGAATTCAGTCAGCAATCACGAGAGTTTGCACAGAAGTATCCTAAAATTGCCCAGCGTTTATCATTAAATCAAGAACAGATTGATGATCCGCATATTGAACGGTTAATTCAGGCTTTTTCTTTAATTGCAGCTCGGATTGATAAAAAGCTTGAAGATAGTTATGACGTATTTACTCGGGCATTATTTGAAGTAATGTTTCCGCAGTATTTGCGGCATTTTCCAGCCTGTACGATAGTAAGTTTTGAAGACGAAAATAAAATCAGACAGTTGACTGGCCGACATATTATTCCTAAAAAGACAACCCTGAAGTCGCGCAGTTTTAGAGGGGTACAGTGTGAGTTTAATACCAGTCAACAGGTAATATTGCTTCCTGTTGCCTTAAGTCAACTTGAATTTAAAACATCACCAAGTGCACATATACATTTAAGCCAGAATGCAAGCTTGAGCTTAAAATTTGACATTTTTAATAATGCACAAGCTGTTCTGATACAGGAAAGATTATCTATCTACCTGGATGCAATCTCAAATTTCCCTTTACAGGTTTTAGACAGTATTTTTAGGCCTGAGACTGGATTTGCCTTGCGAATTGGTCAACAGATCTTAAAAATAGATAACCCTTTTAGTATCATAGGTTTTGCAGAAGAAGAATGCCTGTTACCAGTAGATCAGCATACCCATCATGCCTATCGTCTACTGATGGAATATTTTTGTTTTCCCGAAAAATTTAATTATTTAAATCTTGATCTTGGTATTTTAAAAGGCCGTATTCAGCAGTATGAGAGTTTTGAGGTTCTAATTTATTTTAAGCTGAATCTGAATGACCAATCAATGATTCGTAATTATTCTGAACTGAATGTTGCAAATTTTAAGCTGTTTACTTCACCAGCCATCAACCTGTTTGAAAAGCAAGCTGAACCACAGAAAATCACTCATACCCAGCTATATTATCCATTAATTACGGATACACATCATCCTGAATCTTATCAAGTATATTCAATTCTTGAAATGAATATGGTGCGTGAGAAAACCAATCAGGAGCAGGTCTATACTAGTGTTTTACCATTTTTTGCTATCAGCCACTATAAAAATGAACAGGTACAGTTTTTTTATGCGCTGGATTATCAGCCAATACAAACCAATTTTGTCGAGATGCGCTACTCAATCATCTCTAAACATTTAAAACCCCTTGAGATTAAATCTGATTTTATCAGTATCCGTTTATTATGTTCGAACCGTGATTTAGCTCATGAGGCATTAAGCCAGTCTAATAATATTTTAAATCTGAATGATAGCAGTCTGGCACGCCGGGCATTAATACTTAAACGTCCAACGGTACCTTATAGTTTTGATCAGAATAAAACTGAACAGTGGCGTATTATTTCTCATCTTTCACTGAATACGCTAGCTTTAATGAAAGGCGACAGCCTAAGCCATGTTAAGGAATTGCTTGCATTATATAATCTGCCGTCTTCTAAAGAAAATCACTTAATTATTAATGCAATTGATCAATTAGAGTTTTCATTAACCCATAAACTGGTTGATGCAAAACCTTTTCCCATGTTTATTCGGGGTGTTAAAGCAGAGTTAAGTATAAATAGCAGTGTCTTCAGGGGCCATAGTTTATATATATTCAGTTATTTACTTAGTCATATCTTTAATTTGAAGGTCCAGATCAACAGCTTCGTTGATGTGGTAATCACAGACAGTTTAAGTCAGCAGGAGTTATACCAATGCGTGCAGAACGTTGGTGGCAAAACTCTTCTGTAATTGACCAGTTATTTAATAAAGCAGGTACTTTTGAGTTTATTCAGACAACACGTCTGTTGAGACATGTTCCGTATTTACGCGGCAATTCTGCGTGGGCAGATACTTTTAAGTTTGAACCTGCTTTTAATCTAAGTTTCCCTGCATCAGAAGTGGAGCAATTGGAATTTAAAGAGCAGCACCTGCATTTGACTAATCTGGTAGTAGGACTTACTGGTGTTCAGGGTGCTTTACCTTATGCTTATACCTGTAAGGTTAAACAGGGTACCCGGCAGCAACGCCTGGAAGTGAAAGAGTTTTTGGGCTTATTTAATCATAAACTGGCCGCACAGTACGTAGATTCGAGTATTAGCTATAATTTACCTATACGTTATGAAGTTGAACAGGAAAACCGCTATCTGGATATCTTGCATGCATTAAATGGTTATATTCGTACCCAGCATCAGCAAACTGAGCTGGACGAGTATTTTGCGGAATTCGCGGGCCTGATGCAGGGACAGAATAATACTCCTCATGCGCTGAAAACCATGCTGAGCTGTATCTTTAAGCAGAACATACATATACGGGAATTCATCAGGGAAACCTTTAAATTAGCCGATGAACAAAAAACCCGTCTCAATAGTCACAAACCCAGCCTTTTGGGACTAAATACATTTTGTGGCGATACCGTTCAGCAGGTTGATGGAAAAATTGAAATACAGATAGGCCCTATGAAACGGGCACAGTATCTGGAATTTTTACCACAGCAGCCGCTTTACATAAAACTTAAACGTCTGGTGCAGTCTTGGTGTAGTCCAACATTATTTATTGATGTGCGATTAATCTTGGACCGGAGTGAAATTGAGGCCACGCATCTGGAGCATCAACAGTCTGCTGGTCTGGGACAAGGTAGTTTTCTGATGCCACCGGAGCAACCCCAGCATAACTATGAAACCTGCTATAGTCTGATAGGAGCGGTTTCATGTTGAAAAAAATCCTGGCGACTTTTATTGGTGTATTTTTAACGCTAAGTAGTTTGATCATTCTGTACTGGAGAGATGTTCAATATGAACCAGAACGTCAGGATTTCCTGATCTATTTCGGGCTCTTACCTCTTGCTATAACATGTCTTTTACTCTCGCCATGGTTGATTTATCTAGCTTATCAGGCCTATCAGAGTAAAAAAAATCAGGCTGAATTGGCACAACAGAAAGCACAAGAAGCACCAAGTACTCAGGTGACGCAACAGATTGAGTGGCTAAAGCTGAACATTTATGCTGCGCATGTTTACAGTGCTTTAGGTGAAGATGGAGCCATTCTTGAGCAGTTAAAAGAATATACAAGTCCTGAACTGGACCTGAAATTACAAAATAGCAATGGGCTGCCAATTCTCTCTTACCGTATTGAAAAGCTGGATGAAGAACTTGGACCGGAGCAAGATGCAGATGGGCTTACCACATTTTCGGTACGCCAACAACGTATTATGGCTTTAGTAGAGCATCAGCTTGAAAAAAATGTTGAGGTACTTCGTCAGGTTGCTGAACATCTAAAATACTCCAGTCTGTTCTATGAAACTCAACAAATTCATGACTACCGTATGCATCCTGCTTGGATAGACCCAGGCGCAGAATATGATCCAGATGAAGTTGCTGTACCAGAACTTAAACAGGTGGAAAGACTCGATCGTCTTAATCTGCATATTCTTTTATCTGAAGATTTACAGCACGTCTGGAATGAAACGGCTCACCAAAACCGGTTACAGGAGTTTTTCAGTAACCTTGGCATTATTCCGCAAAAAATACATCTGGCATATCATTTTCTTGGCGCAGAAACAGTAGTACATGATTTTTTAATTTTATTGAAACAGCAGCAGGATCAGACCCAGGAAATTTCTCTGATCATTAGTGCTGATTCTGAAATTGATCAGGAGATAATTGATGAGCGCATCTGGATCTCTGACCATTATCTGCCAGCAGAATTTTCGAGCAGCTGTTGTATAGCATCTACAAAGGTCAATTTTGAACAGCTCTTACCTTTAAAAAGGTTAGTGCTGGCTATAAACCAGAATCAGGTCAGACATATTCTGAAAGAACTGAATATTGATGAACTACCACAGTATAAAAATGAAGAACCTTTTGTGGTGGTACTTGATGATATTACACAGATCAAGACATTAAAGAGAATAGAGCAATATTTTGAGCAGAGTCCGATTGAGCCACACCACTATTTATACTGTAGAGCAAGTTTAGGTCATACACAAAATCTGGAAAAAATTTATGGAATGATGCTTGGTATGTTACTGCCGCCGGAACAGGTCGCTGTGGTATTTGGACAGGATATACAGGCAATTATCCAAGATATTCCTGAGGAGATAGGACCTCGGGAAGCAATAACTGATAGCTGATTAATTATTTTTAGAAATACGAGAACTCAATGTATATCATTTTAGGTTACTTGTGGCAGTACATTACCAATCCTAGGGCTATTATTGCCTTATCATTGTTTGTTGCTCTGGTATCATCTTACTCTGTTTTACCACGACACATTTTCTGGGCACTGGCAGCCAGCTACATGCTGGGACTTATTTGCTATGGTATTTACTGGCTGGTACAGCGCAGACGTCATACGGTGCAAGGGGAAGAACTTGCTAATGCAATTCAGCAGGATACAAAAGCCGAGTATGGCCAGCAAAAAAATAAAGAAGAACTTCAACTGATTAACCAGCAGATGAAAGATTCTATCCAGTTAATTCGCAAGTCAAAGCTGGGAGATAAAAAAGGTAATGCCGCACTTTATGAATTACCTTGGTATATGGTTATTGGTAATCCGGCAGCAGGCAAGAGTTCAGCAATTTACAATTCGGGGTTAAAGTTTCCATTTGAGGAGACGCACCAGAAAATGATTTCAGCAGGTTTAAGCGGCACACGGAACTGTGACTGGTTCTTCTCTACAGAAGGCGTTTTACTGGATACTGCTGGACGTTATTCTGTCTATGCAGAAGATCATTCTGAATGGCTGGGTTTTCTTAATATTCTCAAAAAGAATCGCTCTAAGGCACCAGTAAATGGGCTCATTGTTATTGTCAGTATTGCTGAATTGATTGGTCAGAGCCCAGAAAATTCACTTAAACTGGCAAAAAACTTGCGCGCCCGAATTCAGGATTTAACCGAGCGTTTGGAAGTAGTGGTGCCAGTATATCTGGTCTTTTCAAAAATGGATCTGATCGCAGGTTTCACTGAGTTTTTTGATTGTTATGAAGCACAAGAATATAACCAGGCTTGGGATGCAACTCTGCCGTATGAACAGAATTCATCACAAAATGCGGTTGAGCTTTTCGAACACCATTACAATTTACTTTACAATGGATTAAAGGGGGTCAGTACGACGCATCTGAGTCGTCGTCATTCACAGAATATTTCACCAAGTGTAATGACATTCCCGCTCGAGTTTAAAACTTTAAAACCGGCATTAAAAAGCTTTATCAGCACATTGTTTGAAGATAATCCTTATCAGTTTCAGCCCGTATTCCGGGGGTTTTATTTCACCAGTGCCTTGCAAGAAGGTATAATTGAAAGTCCGATGACAAAGCAGATTGCACAGGAATTTCATCTTTCTCAAATTACCCAAGCTGAACCTAGTGATCATAACATTGCTCTACAGAATCATGGATATTTTCTGAAGGGACTATTTTCTAATATTATTTTAAAAGATAAAAATCTGGTAAAACAGCATATTAATCCAAGCAGAAAACGTCAGCGCTATCTGGCATTTATAGGAGCTCTGCTTGGTGTATCTATTATTCTCGGTTTATGGGTATGGTCATATCGTAACAACCAGCAGCTGATTGCAGATGTGCAGGCTGATTTAGATAAAGTGGTACATTTAGAAAAGGCTTCTGGCCAGCAGCTTTCTACGCAGCTTGAGGCTCTACTCATCTTGCAGGAGCGTTTACAGCAGCTCGATGAGTTTGATGAACATCGCCCTTTAAAGTTCCGCTTTGGCCTGTATCAGGGAAACCAACTCCGTGAGACTTTAAAGGCTGAGTATTTAAAAGGTATTCGTCAGATTGTGTTGCAGCCCACCCAGCAAAATATTGCGCAATATTTGCAGCGGGTTAAAAATAATGAAGAAACACTTAAAGCTAATCATATCAATGTTGAAGTCAAGCAGGTGGCTAAGACTGGGCAATATCTGGAACCTTTAGATACCAATCCACAAGATGCTTATAATGCTTTGAAAGCTTATCTGATGATGAGCAACCCGCAATATATGGATGCAGGGCATTTAAGTGATCAGGTTACGCGTTTCTGGCGGTCATGGGTGGATGCTAACCGTGGTCAAATGTCTCGGGGAGATATGATCCAGCAGGCTGAACAGGTACTCTCTTATGCTATGACATTAACTGGTGATCAGCAGTTTCCGGTACTTGATGCAGATACTCAGCTGGTAGATCAGACCCGTCAGGTCTTATTGTCTGTCATTCGCGGTATGCCTGCACGTGACCGTGTCTATAATGAAATCAAGATGCGTGCGGCTGTACGCTTTCCTGCCTTAACAGCGGGCCAGATTGTTGGCGAAAATAATAAAGGTGCTGTGCTCGGCAGTTATGCTCTTCCAGGCGTTTTTACCCAAAAGGCATGGGATGAATATGTTAGTAGTGCAATTGATGAAGCAGCCAATAAACCGACAGATAGTAAAGACTGGGTACTCAACAGCCGTCAGTCAGATGACCTGACGTTCTCTGGCAGTCCAGAGCAGATCCGTAAGCAGCTAGTTGCTCTCTACAAGCAGGAATATATTGCAGAGTGGAAAAAATTCCTGAATGGTATTTATTATGCAAAAGCTCCCCAGTTTAGTCAGCAGTCTAAAAATATTGACATACTGGGTGAACCACAGAACTCACCAATCCGTATTCTATTTGAGCGTATTGCTATTGAAACAAATTGGGATAACCCGGTAGTACAGGCTGAACTGGCTGTGCCACAAAAAGGTTTTATTGCCTGGTTTAAACGTAAAGTGTTAAACCGCAGTGATGCGCAAATGTCACAACAGGTATCAAATAAAGCTCAAGGACCAATCTCACAGGAATATCAGATGTTCTATCAACTGGTACGTAAACGTGACGATCAGCAGAATAAATCCTTGCTTGATGAATACATGCAGAATCTTGCCCAGGTGCGAAGTAAATTTAATGACCTGAAGAATGCTGGTGAAATTGGTCCGAGTGCTATGGCACTGGTTAAACAGACTATCAGTGATCAGAACTCAGTTTTTAATACTGCACAAAAGCATATTGATGAGAGAATGCTGGTAGGACTGAACGATATTGATCAGCAGATGATACAGAAACTTTTAGTGAGTCCTTTGACCCAGTCTTTTGCCAGCCTGATTACACCTGCACAAGAAGAGATTAATAAGCTTTGGATAATTCAGGCATATCAGCCATTTCAAGCGAACTTAAGCCAAAAATATCCATTTAATTCCTCTGTCTCATTACAAGCTACCAGTAATGAAATCGGGCAAATTTTTGGCGATACCGGTAGTATTGCCCGTTTTGTAAAAGAAATATTAGACCCCTTGGTCATTCGCCGTGGTTATACTTTAACGTCCAAAACCTGGAAAGATTTGGGTATTAGCCTGAATCCACAATTTGTCCTAAACTTTCAGCGTTATGTTGCTCCAATCAATGGTATGGCAACAGGTACACTTGACCAGCCGACTGCTACGCCCGCAGCGAACCAGTCGAATTTCCAGTTCTATCCATTACAGAATCCACAGCTTCTGTCCTATACCATCGATATTGATGGTCAACGTATGCTCTATGAAAATGGGATTCAGCAGTGGGTAAACTTTGTCTGGCCGAACCGTAGTGCAATTCCTGGAGCGCGTATTACTGCTGTAGACCTGCAAGGGCAAACCCATACAATTTTTGATGAGCCAGGTGAATATGGCATTAATCGCCTGATCGATTCTGCTCAGCGTAAGGAGCAAAATGGCAGCTTTGAAATGGTATGGCGCAGTAAAACTGATCCATCGGTATTTGTAAAAGTGAATTTCCGCCTGATTAGTGGTAGCAGTTCAGGAGGAATCGGTTCAAGCCGTGGATACTCAGGTTTGCAGCTGGTCGATAAAGTCACAACTGACAAGGCAGTACGAGTTGTTTCTGCACAGCCTGCACCGGCAGTATCTACAGTTGGACTAAAACCAGCTGGATCTGCTGTCGTACCGCAGACAGGAGGTACTTCCTGATGCAAGAGAATAAGGATATTCAAGGAACGAAACAATGCAGTATTTAAAAAGTACGCCTTTATATTATGGAAAAACCCCTGCACGCGGCGACTTCCTGAAATCAAAGGGGCAGTATGCACTGATACAGGTTATTGATCAGTGGATTACAGAAGCTTTGGAACAGGCCATGCAGAATACTGGCTTTAAGCAGCACTATGCAGCTTTACCATCTCTAGATTTTTTTATCGCTAACCCTCACGAAAAAATGTTTTTGGTGGCTAATCTCATCACCAGTGAAGATAGCTCGGGCCGGCCTTTTCCTATGGTATTAAGTCACTTACTGGAAGTTGAACAACCCTATCAGAATCTACTCCTAGCACCTTATTGTTATAAACCGGTTTTAGTTGACCTATTCCAGAGAAACAGGGTACTAAGAACAATTCATAATAGCGATATCATGCTGAATAAATTGGCAAATCTCCCTGACCAGATTCAGTCATTTACCATAGCTGAAGCACAGGCATTTTATGAAAATCATACGATGCATACATTTGCTCAGTTAATGAAAATTAGTGTATATGAACTGGTACAAAGTATGATTGGTTTAGGTCTGTTATTACAGCCCATTTTGAAAAATGGAACCAGTCGATTAAATAAGATACTGATTCTTCCAATTAATAGCCATATATATTGTTATGAAGTGGCGACCCTATGGGTAAGTATGATCGGGCATTTTTTAAAAAAAGCCCAAACTGAAGTTCTCATTGGTATTTTGCATCAAGAAAAGCCAGTCCTATTATTTGGCTTTCAAGGTGCTGACATATTGGCCCTCAGTGATATTTTTGTTAACAATATGCAGAGTGAACACTGGGTATCATTAGTTCAGGCCCAATGGATTGATCCATATCTGGAGCAGAATGCTGGTTTAGCTACTCTAGAACAGGCTTTATGCCAGCGGCAATTAAGTTTAAATCAAGGCTTAAAACTCTTTCGCCAAACTTTTTTAGATGAATAAATATGCGATCTTATAAAAAATTAAAATATGCTGTAGTCTGTGTTATTGGCTTGGGAGGAGGTTCGCTAGTCTGGGCAGAACCTGTAGTTGTAGAGGGAGTGGTACCAAATGAAGCCAGTAAACAGGCGATTCTGATGAGAATGCAGTCTGTATATGGTGCAAACCAAGTGATTGACAAAATTCAGGTGCGGCCTGTAGCAGCCCCAAATGGCTGGAGTGATTCTGTGGCTCGTGTAATTACGCCAGAACTTAAAAAAGTCAGACAGGGACAGCTGCGCGTACGAGGTACACAAATCGAGCTTAATGGTAAGGTTAGTCATCCGAATGATATTCAACCTACTACTGCAAATTTTCAAATGCTTATACAGCAACCATATCGCTTTAATGCCCAATTATCTGTAAATCAGGCCGAGCAGAAAATTATTGATGATGCTTTAAAAAACCGGATTGTTGAATTTGAATCAGGCAGTGCGGTGTTGACAGCGGCTGGACGTCAGATTCTGGAAGAAATGGCAGTAGCCTTACATAAGGTAGGCGGAAAAAAAGTTAAAATCATTGGTCATACAGACAGTTCGGGGGATGGCAATAAAAACTTTTTACTAAGCCAGGAACGTGCGATGGCTGTACGCAATTATCTTATTGCTAAAAATATTAAAGCAGAAAATCTGAGTACGGAAGGTATGGGTTCAAGCAAACCGGTTGCTGATAATACAACTGCAGAGGGCCGCAAGAAAAATCGTCGTATTGAGTTTGAGGTACTTTAGTACCTCTTAAAAAATAAAGGAAAACTAAAATGGCAATTCCTTATATTGTAATTGGTTGTCCGACCACAGGTGGTGGAAAAGTTATCAGCGGAAATAATACTTTTCTGGTGGAAGGTATTCCAGTAGCGTGTGTAGGAGATAAAGCAACTTGTCCAAAACATAAAACCGTTACTACAATTATATCAGGTGACTCGCACATGCAAGTCATGGGCAAAGCTGTAGCACGTGCAAATGATGTATTGGCATGCGGATGTAAACTATTGCCAAAACAGAATAGCGTAATAGGAGAAAATTAAAGTGCTACAAATTAAACCTAAAACTGCCTAAAGAGTAAAAGAATAAAAATAAATAACTGTGGCAAGATTCACATAATAAGCCCAGAAAATTACAATTAGATCAAACTGGACCGTGTCTTTATCGTTAATAATCATCCTAAGTCTAGGAAAGACTCAAAGTCGGCCCGTTATAAGCGGCGGGTGACAAAGTAATAGCGTTCTTACTAATAAAAAAGAGATAAGGAGCCTGCTATGTTACACCTACAATTAAATACTCAGTCTCTGTATGAAAAATTAAACACGGTAACCCAGCTTTTTGAAAATTTTAGTGGAGCTGCACAACCCACTTTATACTATAACCCTACAGGACAGGCCAAGAGATGGGCCGAGCAGATTGCTCTCCTGAATCAGCCCTATATACCTACACCTTGGCTATTTAATACTCATCTACAGCTCTTCTACTTTGATATGATCCGCAAAAAAACTACCCAACTAGAATATGATCATGAAGAACTTCTTACCATGCAAGATGGAGGTACAACCGCGCTTTACTGGTCGGGTTATGATTTACCGGATGATGTACCTACGGTTTTTGTACTGCACACTATAATGGGAACGCCACAAAGTATGCGAGAACTGGTACGTGATCTGCGTTTGATGACAGGATGGAGGGTAGTACTATGTTTACGGCGAGGACATGCTGACTTAAAATTGACTACTCCACGTTTAAGTATTGTCGGCTCTACCGATGACTTGCGTGAGCAAATATCTGTTGTGCGGGAACGTTTTAAAACGTCCTCACTTTATTGTGTTGGCGTGTCGGCAGGAACAGGTCTGCTGGTCCGGTATTTAGGAGAAATGGGCAAGAAATCTGCCTTTAAAGCTGCCTTCGCCTATTGTCCCGGTTATAACTTAAATGAAGTATTTAAAGTTGCACATAAAGCTTACAGTCAATATATGACGCATCAGCTTATTAAAACATTTGTTTTAGCTCATCAGGATCAAACCTCTCAGCTTTCAACTTATCAGGCGCTAATATCCGCCAGAGATTTGCATGAATTTCAACTTGCGGTTTATGAGCTGGCAGGGTTTGAAAGCTATGAAGTTTATGAGAAAGCAGCAAACCCAATTTATGTTTTTGATCAGGTAACCAGCCCACTGATGATGCTCAATTCAGGAGATGATCCGGTCTGCCGCCTGGAAAATGCTCAAGCCTATCTGGATAAAATTTGCGAAAAAGATAATATCATGCTGGTCACTACACCAAAAGGAAGTCACTGTGCCTATTATGAAGGCTGGAAAGCCAGCTCTTGGGCTCATCGCTTAATCGCAGATTTCTTTACACAATTTGGTGATACACAAGACAGACTATCTGGTCAGCAAACTGTACAGGCAGCTTGATGAAAGAAATAATATTAAAAACTCTCCTGCATATAAGGCTCTAGCTAAGCAGCTTATGCAGGAGAGTTTTTCTATCTAAAACTGAACTTTTAAGTTGATTCTAAATTTGTCTGGTGACTTGCTGTAGATATGCCAGAATCTGATCTTTGTGCTGCTGGAAAGTATCCATTCCAATATTCTCGGTTTCACCATTAAAGGTGATATAAGTGGTTTCACCATCACGGTGGAAGGAATAAGGCATACCTTGGGTAATCAGATAATAATCTTCGTTATCTTCACTAATTTCAGCTTTAGCTGTCATATCCAGGTGATCAGGTTGATGACCAATAAATTCTTTAAATTTTTCATATACATTTCTCATGGCTGACCTCTTCTATATCTAGGATGAGTCATTTCTACTGCTTGAATAACCATTTTGATAACTGGTTAATCAAGAGTCATTATGAAATATTAAGCATCAGGTACAGTATTCTAATTACTATAGGTTTAGGTCTAATCTAGCATCAAAGCATTTTAAAGAAATTGCCAAGTTGTCTAAAAACGTGAAAGTTGATAGCAGTTTTGTAAGAGAATACATCTGGTATCTATAGCTATGTTCTTTAAACAAAAAACCACCCGAAGGTGGTTTTTTAACTGATAGCGATTACTCAAGGAATTTGACAGTAACGCCAGAGCGTACTTTTTTACCTAAATCATTAGCGTCCCAGTTGGTCAAACGAATACAGCCGTGTGAAGCTGTTTTAGAAATGAGTGATGGATTCGGGGTACCATGAATACCAAAGGACTTTTTGCTCAAGCCAATCCAGATATTACCTACAGGGCCGTTCGGACCAGGCGGCAATGATAAAGGCTTTTTGTTATTACCCTGAACGAAGTTGCTTGGTGAATAGCTATACCATGGATTCGGTGCTACACCTGTAACTTTATAGGTACCTGCTGGAGAAGGAGTATCCGTACTACCAATAGTTGCCGGGAAAGAAGCAATCATCTGATTACGGCTATTAAACAGATACAGCTGTTTTGCACCTTTATGGGCAACGATTAAGTGAATATCTTCAGGCAAGTCATTACGTACATTTGCTACAATAATTTTCTCACCAGCTTTTTTAAAAGTCGCTTTCGGATTAAGTTTCTTTAAAAAATCTTCATCCATGTGAAACTTTTCGCCCAGCATTTCAGAAACACGTACATAATATAAACCTTTCATTTTGGCCTGTAGCGCGTAGTCTGAAGGTATTGAGCTGGCGTATGGCCCTTTTAGGTCATCTTCCGTAATTGTATATTCAACAAAAGCTGGTTTACCGGCAGTTTTAGCAACTAATGCGTCCCAGGTTTCTTTGGTTAAAACACCTGTAGGTTTTAAACCATTCATTTGCTGAAAAGAGGCAATTGCTTTTAATGTATTTTTACCACTCATACCATCGATTGCACCAGGTGAAGCATGTGCATTATTTAACATGACATGGGCACGGGCATAGACTGGAAATTGGCCCTTGCCAATTGCATCATACCACTCGGCATTATTCAGTCCTTCCAAAGTCCATGAAGCAGTTTTAGCGGCTTGATTTACGTTAGCCGGAGTATTGGTGGTCTTGCTTGCAGCAGAAGGAGCGGTACCAACATCCGCCTTTTTATCTTCAGTACGGGCCAGATTTTGCAAGGTGGTTGAAGCGCGGTCCAGATCACGCTCTTCTTGAGCAGTAATACGGGAATCGGTCGTTGCAGTTTCTGTTTTATTCGCTGGTGTATCTTCACCGACTTCTAGAGGGTCGATTGGATCTTCGACCGTATTTGTTGCGGCAACTTTAGGATTGAGCGGCTGTTCAGCAGTTGGAGCAGCCAGGGCTGTACCAGTAATAATACAGCTTAAACTCATAGCGAGTAATGAGCGAACAAACATGGAAATCAACCTTAAGAATTATTCATATGCTGGGTGTAAATTTAGTTAAGTATTGCAGAAAAATTACGGAGATGCAGTATTTGTTTTGTGTAATTCATACTTTTAAAACTGTTTTTAAGTGATTTTATGAAACTGTATAAACATGGGAAGAAGTTATTCAAAATGCGGCCTTTTTGCTATGATGGCAACAAGACCAAGACCATGTTAGGAAAGTAAATGACGACCCTGAAAAATGATCGTTTTCTCCGTGCCCTGTTACGTGAGCCTGTAGATTCTACGCCAGTATGGATGATGCGTCAGGCAGGTCGCTATTTACCTGAATATCGTGAGACCCGGGCCAAGGCTGGTGATTTTCTGTCTTTATGTAAAAATACCGAGTTTGCCTGTGAGGTAACTCTACAGCCTTTACGCCGTTATGAACTTGACGCAGCGATTTTATTTTCCGATATTTTAACTGTTCCTGATGCTCTGGGACTAGGTCTGTATTTTGAGGCAGGTGAAGGGCCAAAATTTAAAAAGACAGTACGTACAGAACAGGATGTGGCAAATCTGCCCGCATTTAATGCCAAATCGGATTTAGACTATGTCATGAACGCAGTCAGTACTATCCGTTCTGCTCTAGGCGGCCAAGTGCCTTTAATTGGTTTCTCGGGAAGCCCATGGACGTTAGCAACTTACATGGTAGAGGGCGGCTCAAGTAAGGATTTTCGTTTTACCAAACAGATGATGTATGCGCAGCCAGAGGTATTACATGCTTTGCTGGATCGTCTGGCAGTAGCAGTCACTGAATATCTAAATGCCCAGATCGACGCCGGGGCACAGGCGGTTCAAATTTTCGATAGCTGGGGCGGGGCTTTAGCACATCGTGAATATCTTGAATTCTCGCTAAATTATATGCAGAAAATTATCACTGGCTTGCAACGTGAAAAAGATGGCCGACATGTTCCGGTGATCTTGTTTACCAAAGGCGGCGGACAATGGCTTGAACAGATGGTTGCGACTGGCGCAGATGCATTTGGACTGGACTGGACCACGCCACTTCATGTAGCACGTCAGACTGTAAATGGCCGGGCTGCGCTACAGGGAAATCTTGATCCGGCGACTCTATACGGTTCAGCAGCTACAATTGAGAAAGCCACCAAAGCTATGCTGGATGATGCCTATCTGAATGGTGAAAAGACGGGTTATATTGCAAATCTTGGACATGGAATTACCCAGTGGGTAGACCCAGCACATCCGAAAGTATTTATTGATACTGTACACGAGTACAGTGCTAAATATCTGGGATAATATGTACGGATGATTCTGCTTCTTAAAAACATATTTGAATTTCTTTATAAGGCAGCTTCGGCTGCCTTATTTGGAATTTTATTGCTATTGGCTTTTATGTTGACGGCAAATATGGGGAGTGAGGCTTTCTATGGTTTGTTCCGGTATGACTATCTGCTGTTATATGCTCTGATCATTCAATTTTGTCTGCTGTATTTAAAGCTTGAATCTTGGGCAGAAGCTAAAGTAATAGCCTTATTTCATGTCATGGCAATGCTGATGGAAATTTTTCTTACCCATCCTGCGATTGCTTCTTGGCAGTATCCACAGCCAGCTGTTTTTAAAATATTGACTGTTCCACTATTTGCCGGGTTTATGTATTCTGCCGTAGGCAGCTTCTTTGCAAGATCGTTACGATTATATCAAGTCGTCTTTACACATCTGCCAGGCTTTTTACCTATGCTGGTTTTAGCTCTCTTGTCTTATATTAATTTTATGAGCAAGTTTTTCATTCCAGATATTCGTTATCTTCTGTTTTTCTGGAGTATAGCCTTATTCTGGAAAACCCGGGTGTATTTCCAGTTGAGCTATAGCCGTTTTGAACTACCGATGTTGCCCGTTCTTCTGATTTTGGCTTTTATTATCTGGATTGCCGAAAATATCAGTACATTTTATAAAATCTGGTTATATCCGAGCCAAGTCGATGCATGGCATATGGTAGGGTGGGGCAAGCTGGGTTCTTGGTATTTACTGCTACTGTTGAGTTTGGTACTGGGATTAAAAATACTGGGCAACAGAGATGGTCAAGGCCGATGGCAATTAAAAAAAACAGCAGATAAATGAATTGTTATCTTTCTGTTTAACAGTGCATTTTTTTAATTGCGAAGCGCTTCACTTCCGGATAATCTCACTACTGTGTAATAAAATTTACACATGTATAGCGATAACAACACTGCATGAGAATAACTGGAGAATAAGTATGTTAAAAAAACTGATGTTGGCTGCTGTATTAGCGGCAGGTTCAAGTGTAGCAATGGCTGACAATGATGTTGGTTGTGGTGTAGGTAGTCAGGTTTGGCAAGGTCAGAGTGGGATTATTCCTAAACTGTTCGCTGGTACCACAAACGTGATTTTTACCAACCAATGGCTCGGGATTACTTTCGGTACATTAGGTTGTAGCCAAGGCGGTACAGTAACTGCTCAGGTCGTGACTTTTACTAATGAAAATGCCGAGACGCTAGCTCGTGATATGTCTGTAGGCCAAGGTGAAAGCCTGAATGTGCTGGCTGAACTAATGAATATTAAACAGGAAGATAAAGCACGTTTCTTTGCGGTATCTAAACAGAATTTCTCTGAAATTTATTCGGCTGATAACCAGAATACTTTACAGGTACTGGCTTCCCTTCAAACCGTAATGGCAAAAGATGAAGTTCTTAAAGCTTATGTCTAATTAGATATTCAAAAAACCCTGTCTTAAAGACAGGGTTTTTCTTATATAAAGAGAAAAAGATTACTGCATGAAACTTGTTTTTTTGATCCTTGCCCTGACGGTAGCTGGCCTGAGCCATGCAGCAGATACGACACCAGATGTATCCTACTATTTAAATCTTGCTCAACAGAAAAAGCTGGCCCAAGATATCACTTGGCAGCGCTTAATGTATGCCAATACTGCCGGCCATAGTGAGGTGAGCTATAAAGGATATTTTCTTGCGCCAGATGGACAGAAAAATCTGCAACAGGAAATGCAGCAGGATATTCAGGCCCTGTTTCAGGTCGCTGAACCGAATCAATCTGTCCGATGCAAATTTCCCGCCCGTAGCCGCTGGTTAATGCAGCAACTACAAATTTCCGAACACCAGTTGCCTCAAGCCAGCTGTCCTGAATTTGAAAGCTGGATCGGGCAGGTTAAGCCTTATAAGGCTACCCTTATTTATGCTACAGACTTTATGGGCAACCCAAGCTCCATGTTTGGGCACACTCTATTGCGGTTGGACCCTAAAGACCAGAAACAGTTAAATCTGGTCTCTTATGCAGTCAACTATGCAGCTACAGTAAACGGTACAGATAACTGGTCTTTTGCCTGGAAAGGCTTAACTGGCCGGTATCCTGGCGAATATTCCCTCATGCCGTATTACCGTAAGGTAAAAGAGTATGGAGATTTTGAAAGCCGTGATCTATGGGAATATGAACTGGATTTAAATCCAGAAGAAACCCGGTTTATGGTTGAACATATCTGGGAAATGCAGAAAGTGACATTCCCCTATTATTTTGTTAGTGACAACTGTGCTTACCGTTTATTAGGCTTAATTGATCTGGTACGTCCAGAAGCTAATTTACAGGAACAGTTCGGTTATGCTGCGATACCGGTAGAAACCTTGAAAGCAATGGATGAGCAGGGGCTTGTTAAAAATAAAATATATCGTCCGGCTTTAGAAACCCAATTATTGGCACAAGCACGGCAACATGGTAAAACCCTAGCTAAAACTGCTCATCAGGTTGCTTTTTCCGGAACTGAAGAAATGCCTGATCTTGTAAAGGACTATCCAGCGAATGATCAGGCTAAAATCCTGGAAATGGCTTATGATGATCTCTATCTACAATTTTTAAGACGCAAGGTTGATGAAAGTTTTGCCCAGCCACGTTTTCGTCAGCTGTTGGGCCTAAGAAGCCAGATCAATCTGGATAAACAGCGTCAGGAACCTGAACGACCGAAAATTGATCCTACTCAGAGTCATAAAGCACGTAATATTTCAATTAAAACCGGTGAGGTGCAGGGCCAGTCTTTTATAGAACTTGGTCACCGTCAGGCTTATCATGATCTTATTGATCCACAGGGCGGATTTCGCACCGGCACGCAGTTAAATTTCTGGGATGGTTCAATACAGTATCGGAATGACCAGTTAAAATTGGAGCATTTTGATTTTTTATCAGTAAACTCATATAACCCGATTACCCCTTTTAAAACGCCGTTATCATGGGGATTCAATTTTGGTTGGCAACAAGAAAGTGTGGAACAAGATGGACAGTTTAGTGAAGACCGTCAACACGGTGTATTAAACTTTAATGTTCAAGGTGGATATAGCTATGCTGATCAGGCCCGTGAACATTTATGTTATGTACAAGCTCAGACACATTTACAAGCTGGGAAGGCTCTAGATAAAGGATGGCGCATTGGCGCCGGACCAACGTTAGGATGTCAGAATATCTGGACAGAACAAGTGAACAGCTTGGTACAGGTAGCCTTACCCTACTGGGAGGATGCGCACCAATGGCAGTTAAAACTCAACACCCAGTTGCAATATGCCTTTACTCCACAAAATGCTCTGCGTTTGGGTTGGGAATATCAACAGCAGCACCATAAAAACTGGACTAAGACCAGTTTAGGATATATCAGATATTTCTAAATCCAATTAAAAAGACAGGTTTTAGTAGACTACATCTAAAATACCCTGAAGCGCATCATACGATAATTTGTTATATTGGTGGGCCTGTTAAAGGATAATTTAGGCCCTCTGGAATCAATTGTATGAATGAACAATGTATTACCATGCTTGCCGAGCAATGGAAGGATATATGCGGGCAATATTCTGCAACTGATTTAAACTATACTGCCCAATTTATCCAAGATAACTCGTTTTTACTGGTCGATGAGTTTTATAAAAATATGATGCAGGAGAAAGAGGCATCCTATTTTTTATCTGATGAGATTGTACAAAGCCGCCTGAAAACTACATTAAATCAGTGGTTACTCGATTGTTTTAATATGCCGTTTAAACAAAATTATGAAGAAGTTGTACAACGTCAACTGGTGATTGGCAATGTGCATGCGCGTATCGGTATTCCATCTTGGCTAATCATGCGCGGAATACGTGAAATTGAAAAAAAAGTCTTTTCTTTGCAAGCTTCTAGAACCCAGCAGAATATTTATACTGTAACCAACTATATTGTACAGAGCATTGGTTTTGCCTCTGAAATTATGTGCCGTTCCTACGAAGCAAATATTGAAATTAATAATGATATTAAACATACCTACCGTTTATTTTCTGCGATGCAGGATGTATCGATTCAAAAGGATAAACAGCGCAGTTCCTTGTTAGACTGGGAAAATGAGCTGATGTTTAAAGTATTTTCAGACAGTGCTAGCTTTAATCATCTGCTATTGTCCAAATCAGAATTTGGTCTCTGGTTTATTCATAAAGCAGCCTATGCTTTTTCTGGCACAGACCAGGTACAGATTATTATTGATCGCATATATGAGGTAGATAAACTTAATCTGGCGGTACTTAAGAGCCAGGATAAAGCCAATGCGATTGCCCTGATACAGCAGATTCGTGAAAAAAATCGTGAAATACAGCATCTGGTTGATCAGTTATTTCAGGTTTCCGAGTAGATCGGCTCGGGTAATGATTCTTTAACCCAGCTACTTAATCGTCGTTATTTAAATACGATTATTAACCGGGAAATTAATTTTTCCCGTAAAAATGGTTCGCCCTTAACTTTACTGGCAATTGATGCTGACCATTTTAAAGGCATTAATGACAAGTTTGGTCATGCAGCAGGGGATCTGGCCTTACAGTTTCTGGCTGAAGTTTTACTCGAATGTACCAAAGGCAGTGATTATGCTTTTCGTATAGGGGGTGAGGAGTTTTTGCTGTTATTGGTCGATAGCGACCTGAGCCGGGCTCAAAGCGTTGCTGAAAATATCCGTATGCGGATTGAAGAAACCGTTATACGGTCTACTATGGGTGTCAGCTTTAATTTTACAGTCAGTGTAGGCGCCGTATTATATGATGGGCATCCTGATTACCAACGCTTTTTAGATGCCGCAGATTCGGCTTTATATGCGGCTAAAAACAATGGTCGAAACAATGTATATATGGGATAAATAACGGCATTACCTATACAGCAAGAGATAAAAAAAGCCCTGCGTTTGCAAGGCTTTTTAATTTTAAGCTTAGTAACTTTCAGGCACAGCACTCAAGAATTCACGGCGAGCTTCTTTATCTGTTTTAAAGTCACCTATAAAAGAAACTGTGCGTGTAGTAGATTCCTGTTTACCTACGCCACGCATCATCATACACATATGTGCAGAGTCAATCATGACCGCAACACCTCGTGCTTGAGTCACTTCTGCTACTGCTTCAGCAATTTGTTGGGTCAAATTTTCCTGAATCTGTAAACGACGGGCAAACATTTCAGTAATGCGGGCGAATTTGGACAGACCCAAAACGTTACCTTCTGGCAAATAAGCAATATGTACACGGCCATAAAATGGCAGAAGATGGTGCTCACAGAGTGAATAAAATTCGATATTTTTAACCAGTACCATTTCACGGTTATCCGAAGGGAAAACCGCATTATTGGTCACTTCTTCCAGTGTCTTGCTATAACCTGACGTGAGGTATGAGAACGCTTTGGCAGCACGCATCGGCGTATCTTTAAGACCAGGACGATTCAGGTCTTCACCAACGGCGGTTAGGATATTTGCGTAGGATTGCTGCATAGACATAAGGCGTGTTCACTTACACTGGTTGAACAAGGGCGACATTGTAACAGAAAACTATCAAAAGTCTGAGAGTTAATAAGCATGCCAATTACTGTTTAAATTTCAGATTTTTTTCAGCACGCTTAAGTAGTACCAACACTGCGCCTGTACCGCCCTGATTTTCAGGTGCACTGACAAAGGCCAGTACATCACGGTGCTGACGCAACCAGCCATTTACATAGGTTTTAAGCACAGCTTCTGGACCTTTACCATGCACTATTTTGATGACATTCTGATTTTCATCTTTTGCCATCTGAATAATTTGCAAAACTGCTTCACGTGCTTCTTCTACCGTGCAGCCATGGAGGTCGACCGCTTCAAACCAGCGTAAATTTCCCGCTTTTAAGTCTTCAAATACCTTATGTTGCAAGGTCGCGATACGATAGCTCAGTTTAGACTGGCTTCCAACCGGATTTAATACAGCTTGGGTATCTGAGAGTTCAGCCAGCTCAACTTCACGCGGCCCCTCAGCAGCTGCACGTTTAGCCAAGATCTGGGCATTGGGTTTAAACTTTCGTGTTTTTTCCACCTGAGCAATATTACTACCCTGCAGAGGTTGTACACCCTGCAAGGCTTTTTTAAACAGATCCAAGTCTTCACCAGAGTCTTTGTCATCCCGGGCTGATTGAACTTCAGTCTGCTTCGCTTCAGGTGAAGACTGAGGAATAGAAATCTGCTTTCTAAACTGTTTCAGCAGGTTTTGCTGGTCTTTAGAAAGTGTAGAGTCTTTTTTACTCATAAGATAAGGTTTTAACTCTCTGTGGCTGACCGAACAGGGCCGTGAAAGCCTGATCAGGATATGGCTGCTTCATAAAACTCTCCCCAACCAGAAATGCATGAATATCATATTCCTGCATTAGCCTTACATCATCCGGACTGGCAATACCGCTTTCTGTGACTAACAGTCGAGCAGGGTCGAGTAGTTTCTTTAAACGTAATGATGTATTGAGGTCAACCTCAAAGGTTTTCAAGTTACGGTTATTTACGCCAAGCAAACAACGGTTTGAAAGCTGTAAAGCACGTTCCAGTTCATATTCATCATGTACTTCTACCAGTACATCCATTCCCTGTTCAAAAGCGGTTTGAGACATTTCTTCAAGTTGCTGGTTAGATAATGAAGCAACAATCAGTAAAATACAGTCAGCATGAAGAGCACGAGCTTCAATAACATTGTAGGGATCAATCAGAAAGTCTTTACGTAATGCGGGCAGGCCGCAGTGCGTGCGCGCAATTTGGATGTTTTCATCAGCACCCTGGAAAAAGTCGACATCAGTTAGTACTGAAAGGCAGGCTGCACCTGCTTGTTCATACTGCCGGGCGATTTCTGCAGGATTAAAATTTTCACGAATGATTCCTTTAGACGGAGAAGCTTTCTTGATCTCTGCAATTACACCAGGATACTTGCATGACAGTGCCTGCACAAAACTACGCACAGGTGTCGCGGCCTGTGCCAGTCCTTCTATATCTTTTAAACTGCGCTGTTTTAAACGCGCAGCCAGTTCTTCAGTTTTACGGTCAACAATTTTACCAAGAATTGTGTTTGCAATATCTACCATGACTGTTTATTCCTGACCGTTATACTTCGTACTGTTTCAAAGTTTTAGTAAATTCTGATAATACGCTCATTTTTTCAAGTGCCTGTCCACCATAAATAATGTCATGCGCTAAAGCGACACCCTGTTTATAACTTTGACTCAACCCAGAAACATACAGTCCGGCACCTGCATTTAGAGCAATCATCTGGGCAGCTTTTTCACCTACCGGCGTTTTCTTTTTGCCTAATGCGTTTTTAATTAACGCCAGACTTTCATCAGAACTATTTACTACAAGACCAGTCAATGTCTGAGATTCTATCCCCACATCTTCAGGATTCAGTATCCATTCGGTAACTTCACCATTCTTTAGTTCAGCGACTGTAGTTGGTGCTGCAAGACTGATTTCATCCAGGCCATCTTTGGAATGTACCACCATGACATGCTCGGCACCTAATTGGTTCATTACTTCTGCAATTGGGCTGCAAAGTTCATCAGAAAATACCCCAATTACAAAACGTTTGACACCGGCCGGATTCGTAAGCGGGCCAAGCAAGTTAAAAATACTGCGAATACCCAGTTCTTTACGTGGGCCTACTGCATATTTCATGGCTTTATGATGGTTAGGTGCAAACAGGAAACCTATTCCCATTTCACGGATACAGCGCTCAGTTTGCTGCATGTTCAGATCAAGATTGATCTCTGCTTTTTCAAGCAGGTCGGAAGAACCAGACTTACTTGATACACCGCGGTTGCCATGCTTGGCGATTGTAGCGCCCGCTGCTGCTATAACAAATGCTGATGCTGTAGATACATTAAACAGATTCTGACCATCTCCACCTGTACCCACAATATCAACCAGATAAGGGATATCACTTACATCAATCTTAATAGCAAACTCACGCATAACTCGTGCGGCAGCAGTAATTTCATCAATACTTTCACCTTTCATGCGCAAACCCATCATCAGTGCACCAATTTGGGCCTCTGTTGTACTGCCTTGCATAATGCTACGCATGACTTCTTCCATTTGCGGCTGAGTCAGATGAATATTTTTTGTAATATGATTAAGAGCTTGTTGAATGTTCATATAAATCACTTAAGCGTAAATTTCTAAAAAGTTCTGGAAAATTTTATGGCCATGCTGACTCAAGATTGATTCAGGATGAAACTGCACACCTTCTACTGGTAATGTCTTATGTTTTACACCCATGATCTCTTCCATCGAGCCATCTGCTTCCTTCGTCCAGCAATTTACTTCCAGGCAGTCTGGTAAACTCGCTTGATCAATCACCAGAGAGTGATAACGAGTTGCCGAAAAGGGTGAAGGTAAATGACTGAAAATTCCAGTATCATTGTGATACATGTCAGATAGACGGCCATGCATGACGGTTTTTGCCCGTATAATTTTTCCACCAAATGCTTGTCCAATACTTTGATGCCCCAAACACACACCAAGTAAGGGAATTTTACCGGCAAAATGCTGGATGGCTGGAATAGAAATACCAGCTTCTGTTGGAGAACAGGGACCAGGACCGATCACAAGATACTTGGGTTGCCATCGCTCAATATCATCCAATGTGACACTATCATTGCGAACGACTTTAACTTCTTGATTTAACTCGCCAAAATACTGAACGATGTTATAAGTAAAGCTGTCGTAATTGTCGATCATTAGAAGCATATTGAGTCTAATCCTTTGAATTTAAAAGGAGTATCGTTGTTATGTGGTAGAGGGTACTCACATTGCTACTCACTTTAAGAGATTTGCACTTAACAAGTGATTAAAAATAAAGCCGCTTGTTAGGCGGCTACTATAGCAGGTTTTTTACAATTTCTGACAGCATAATTAACATACGAGTTTAACCAGAACACACGCCGGCCATCACGCTCCGGCTCTTTGATAATTCCATCCTTGACTCGATCCCACAAAGTCGGCTCACTCATACCCAAGCGTTTTGCAAATTCTTTTGTGCTTACTCGGCTTTCATCTTGAGATGCCAGAGATTGTTTGAGCTCCTGCATCTCTTGATAGATTGACCGAAGCAATTCACCTTCAGTCTCAGCTTTCATATCAAACCACCTCCAATCTTTTACCCGCTTCGATTTCTGCTTTAAGATCTTTAAGCCACACGTAGTCCAGATAAACCTTATCTAAATCCATGTATGGTAGAAATTGACGCTCTTTCTCGTGGTATAGGTACACATGGCCATCAAGCACAGAAAAATATTTTTGTAATTGAGGAAAATACCCATCAGGACATGCAACAGTTGAGAGAACTAAAGCAGCAATCATTTCGGCTGGACCCTGTCCACCACATTTTTCAATCAGATTCATACCACCTCTCCCAAACTAATCAACACTTCTTCCGGCAAATCACTGTCTTTTAAGATCATCTCAAAACCCCATCGCAGCCAGACCAAATCCAATCAGCCCCAACAGCAGCCAGCCCAAAAACAAATATTCGAGGTGTTCCATGTGATGTTTTTTCATGTGGACTCCTGGGCTTCACTTAGCTTTCCACCGCAAAAAGGGCAATGCGTAAATTCATGATATTCTGGAGTGTCATCAGACTCTGGAAATACAAAAGCATTGGTGCATGATGTGTCGTAAAACCCACATTGATTTTTAGACCATTTGCATTCCGGCACCGCTTGGGCTTTGGCTCTTGCTTGCCATGCACTAAGCGCAAATGAGTAGCCAATAATGGCTCTTTCATCACCATCTTCATTGAACACATCTTTGTATAGCTCTGGGTATTTCTCTTTAAAATATTCGTCAAAAGCTTGCTTTTCTTTAACATCCATCTTCACCACCAATCTTTTATTAAAATAAATAACTGTGCTAAAAATCGGGTCTACTTTTTTATTAAAGTAGGTTTATGCGACTTTTAGGCCCTTCTTATCCAACAGCTTTATATAATTCTATTAAAAGTGCTAAACCCATTATCAAAGGGATGCCGATAAGATATGCATACTTAATCTGCAAGCCTGTGTACTGCTTTTCCAGTTCATAAAGTTCAACTGACTTATCACTAATTCTGTAAGACAGGCTTTGAATTTCATAAAAGACCAGAGACGGATTTCCACCTGATTTACGTCGAGCATCAAACTGCTCTTGAAGTTGATCAACTTCGGCTTTCTTTGCCTTGATCTTTTGGCGAAGCTCTTTCATTTTCATGCTGCCACCTCAACTGGACTCAACTCAGCAATGATCTGGTCAACTTTTTGATTAAACCGAATCACTGACTGCTCAAGCCCAGCAATATCCAAATCCTTTGCAAACACACGAATAACTACGAGTTGCAGATACTCAGGCAGGCGAGGGTCATAACTCACAAAGTCACACCATTCGCGCTCTGTGCACGCAAGTTGCCATGTAATTTGTGGAATGTGGTCGTCTGGCACTTTGCGACTGAGCAACGTGTTTAAATGCGTAGTTGTGTTTGGACACTTCACTTCAAGCTGACCTTGCTTGCCAACCAGGCCATCCGGTGATGCGCCCGACATGGCTATAGAGGGGTGGTCAATCAGACCGGCACCTTCTACAAACTGACCTGTTTCATTTTCATAGGCTGTGATTGCATGTGGCTCGTGATCGATTCCCCATTGCATAAGCTGAGTGGTTTTAGTGTCTTCCTGAACGCCGGTAAGACGCTCGGAAAGAATGATTAAGCCTAATGAATTAAGCACTTTGCCCTTGGCTGGCTTGGCATCTATATCTTTGATGCGACTAGCAGTTACCTTGCCGCATCGCTCAGAATGCCAGTCATCACTACGCTGGAGAATGTTCATACACTTGTCCTTGTGGTTGATCAGCATGTTGAGCTGCTTCTTTTAATGAAGCACTATGCTTAGTCCAGAAGTATTTTTTGTAGTCACCTTGAGGTAATTCAGCGTAGCCAGTTTGTAAGGCTTCTGTGCCTTCCATTGCCAAAGCGCGCATAGTGTCTAAATGCTCCTGTTCATAGGCTTCATAACCTTCAGGAACTTCCGACGTAACGTTTTTCATTGGAGACTGGCATTCATCAATACGACGCGCCTCATCTTCGTCATAAATTCCCGAAAAGCCGAAAGCAACACGAGCACATTGAATTAATGCTTTATGGCGCAACATCCGTTTAGGATACTTTCTCCATGGCTCAGAAGTGCCTTGGCATTCTGAAAGATATTCGGTAACAACAGTAGGGTGGCTTCGATCCTTACGATAGATCTTGCATGTGCAGGATTCAGCATCTTGCTCAAATTGAATGCCGTCACAAACCGGATTATCGTTAATGATTCGAGCCCAACCATCCACACCAACTACTGGAACAATACCGCCACCTTTTGCAGGAAAGGCATAAATCTCTTTTGTAAAAGGGTTAAGTTTGTACTGATTCGCGACAATTAGTAGGCTAACTAACTGAACGTCATTTGCCCCTTTAAACACTGTATCTGTAAGAGTTTTCTTTAACTGTTCAGGGTCTACATCAACCATGTCAAAAGCCAAAGCAACTTTATGCATTTGCGCTTGAACAATGTTATTTTGTACCGGTGCATTCATTTTTTATTCCTCAAAATTTAATAGATACGTGCGGAACTAAACCTTTATTGATTGCTTGCAAAATCTCTTTGCCTTTTGCCTCATCAACACCTAGAGCCAGCAAACCTTTTAGAGCTTCATTGCAGATTTTTTTCTTATGCGCTTGATTTGCTTGACGTGCTATTTCTGCTTGACGCTCTGCCTCAGCTTTAGCTGCCTGCTCAGCCTCAATGCGCTTACGTTCATTTTCAGCAGCTTGCACAGCGCGTAATTCAGCAGCTTCTTTTTCGGCCTTTAATCGAGCTTCGCGTTGTTCTGCCTCAGCCTTTTCACGTTGTACACGTTCAGCTTCAAAACGTGCTTTTTCTTCGGCTTCGCGGGTCGCTTTTTCGGCAGCTTCGCGGGCAATCTGAGCCTCACGTTCTTGTTGCTGGCGAAGTATTTCAGCTTGACGTAGGCGTTCTAATTCAGCCTGCTCAGCTTCATATTTTTCACGTGCCGCCAGCGCTTTTTGTAGAGCCTCAAGTGTTTCAAACTTTGCAATTTTTGCCTCTTGCTCGAACTCCTCAAATAAAGGACAAACCTCTAAAACATCAAGCATTCTGATCTGGTCAGAGAGTCGCTCAGCAGTCATTTCGTGAATAACAGATGGATGAGCAAAATCTTTAATTTTTTCAATGTCGGCTTTGTGCTTCGCCACACGATCTTTTTCGGCCTGCTCCCATGCATCACGCGGCGCCAAAATTTCGTTGCGTAGCTCATCAAATTTCTTTACAACCGAAATACGATCATCGTCAATGACCTTAATTTGCGCCTTTTGTTCAGCTACCAATTCTTTACCGCACTTTTCAATTAGTGTTTTCGATTTACTAATCTTCATAGCCAGTGAACCGATAGCATCACGTCCTTTTTTTGTTGTGACATCTGGCACATGAGAGCGCACTTCTTGGGCAATGCGCTCGAATAATTCATTAGTTCCGCCAGCTTTAGAGAAGGCAGCAACTATCACGTTCTGTTCTAATATTTGTAATTCGTTTACCGGTGCATTCATATTCTTCTCCTAAGCAACCTGTGCCAATTCCATCCCAAACAGCCCAATTTCACGCTTCACTGCTTCCAAATTCGTGAAGTGATCAAACTGCTGGGTCGTCAATTCATCAATTGCGATAAACTCATCGTTAAACACACAGTCATCCGGCAGACCACGGTAAGTCTTAACTGTGCACACCTGGTCTGTATCCACCGTACCGTCCTGTAGCACTAAGATGGATAGCGTGACGCGCTGGGTGTGCAAGTCATCAAGCAGCATGTACTGCGTGTCCAAGTGAATTTCGATGCGGCCAAAATAGTGGGCTACAAAATCAGGGTCGTAGTCGTGAGTGCTGAACTGCTCGGCAAAAGCGGTTTTGATTTTCATTGCTGCACCTCACGAACTTCTAATCTGTAAGTTTTGCCTTTTACTTCAAACTGCAAGCAAATTTCTTCTTTCA